>NZ_LUKH01000018.1:0-109313 GCF_001593695.1 Leisingera sp. F5
TGGTCAGGAAAAACCCGAAACTGGCAACCCGCCGGACCCGTCTGGCTCAACCCAGAACGCGAAACCAGCGTCCCTGAAATCAGAGACGCCGCATGAAATCAGCGGACAACTTCTTTGACAAACACCGCCCCCTGTCACCGCGAACTGTGGTAGCCGCTCTGGCCTTGGCTGGGCTGGACGGGCCTGTACCGGACTATTCCACCCTGTGCCGCAGGCAAAAGACCCTTGCTGTTCAGATCCCCTATCGGCGTGCCGATGGTCCGCTCAACCTGCTCAATTCCCTCTCGGCGGCAAAGCCGCCTGCCGGGCAGCGGACAGCACCGGGATCAAGTTCCCCGGCGATAGCGAATGGCAGGCTCGCAAGCATGGGCCGCAGGGGCGCCGCCAGTGGCGCAAGGTGCATCTGGCCATGGACATGGCCACATCCGACATCCGCGCCGTGGAATTCATCCCCAGCCGCGACGGCGACAGCCCCCGTGCTTCCCGACCTGCTTGGCCAGATCCCCGAGAACGAGCAGATCGGCACCGTGACCGCCGACGGGGCCTACGATACACGCCGCTGCCACACCGCCATCATCGAGCGCGACGCCGTCCCGATCATTCCGATCCGCAAAAACGGGCGTCCGTGGAAGGAAGACTGTCCGGCGGCATGCGTTCGAAACGAAACCCTGCGGGCGACCCGGTACTATGGCAGGGCGTTCTGGAAGCGCTGGACGGGATACCACGCCCGCAGCCGGATCGAGGCGAAGATGCGCTGCCTCAAGGCATTCGGCGAACGTATGGCAGCAAGAGACCCCGACCGATAGACCGCCGAAATCCACATCCACATCCGCATCGCTCTCATCAACCGCTTCTACGCTCTCGGCACCGCCGAGATCGTTCGCGTAGCGTGACGTCAGTGGGGAAAGGGGATGTCACGCCCCAGGCGTGAGTTCTGCAACAATGCCCCCATTAGCTGTCAAACGATTGTCAATGTTTGCATCTTTTCGGCTTCGAGATCGCCTTTCGGCTGCTGAGCCTCCCCCCATGAAGTGGTCCGCCCCTATGAAGAGCAGACCGTCCGGAGTCCCAAAGGCCATCTTATACGCGCTGCCATCAGAATATGCGGCATTCAGGACATCGCTGTTGTGCAAAACATATCCCAAAGGTCGTGCTGCCAATCGCCGCTGGGGGTTACTGTGTTGATCATGTATCTTTTTAGACCAGTATCGACATAAGCTGGTTCTCCACATTTGACGCGAACCGGGTGTTCCCCAGTGTCTTCGTAGAGGACCGCGCCGTGCGCATCTGTTTCAACCAATCTGATGGCTGCTTCAAAGTCGAAGTCTCCCTCGCTGTCGGCCTGGTACTGGGTCACGCTCAATCGAACCTTGGTGGCGTCCGGGAAAGTGGCAATGTGGAAGATGATCTGTTGGCCCGCACTTGGGGTGGCAACAAGAAGAAGGCCAAACACTATTGGAAGGATATACATATCCCCGCTCCGGTAGCGCTCGCCTCCTAGCAAGTTTAGCACAAATTGCTGCGGTACACGATTCATAAAATCGAAACGCAATGTGCTGCTCCTATCTGGTCCTCCATATGGTGCTCTATATGTCCTAACAAAGACGTCTCCATTCCAAGTCTACACGTGGAAACGGACTCGCAGATCAAGCAGCCATCTGAAAGGTGGGGTCAAAGCACTGGATACGCAGCACTTCTGATCCATCCGGAAAGACGTGACTGATGATAATCTGTTCAACCGGCCGTCGGGAACACAAAAAGCAGCTGCGTGTAGTCCTGCAGTCGGAAACCGCGCGAATTTATCACTTGCGAAAATGAAACTGGCGTAACTATGGGAGGCCCAGAAAAGGGATTTGCCTGACAGCAGCGGAGGCAGAATAGCGAATGTTTGATCGTCACCCCGATCTGCCGCCGTTGAGAATTACAATACAGATACCGAATTGTTTGGGGACACGTTGAGGTGCTGGCCCCTAAAGGGGATGCCATCAAGCAGTGCCAGATGGCATCCAGAAAGGTATATTGAGGATCAGTTGTCCTGCGGCTGGTTCATCATGCCATCGCCGGGCTGATTGCTTTTGGATTGCTGGCCGCTACGGTCCATGCCGGATCCTTCCATCATCTGCTTCATACGTGCGGTCTGGGCTGAGATCTCTTCTTCAGTCACCGTGCCATTGCCGTCCGCGTCGAGATGTTGAAAGCGGTCCACCATTTGTTCGCGGATCATAGCGCTGTGGAAAGTTTCGAACTCATCGATCGAAAGCGTGCCATTGCTGTCTGCATCGTATTCCTTCAGAGCGGTTTGAAGCTTTTCCGCCAACAGACCAGGTTTGCCCATGCCTAACATCTGGCGGTCCATCATGGCACTGCCCATGCCGTGCCGCGCGTGCATCTGCATCATCATGCCATGCATGCGCTTCATATTGGGCATCATACCGCGGCCCATCATCTGTGAATCTGCACTATGTTGCATCATGCCCGATGCACTGGCGCTAGATTTGCCGCCATGACCATGGCTGGCCTCTGCCAGTGCTGCACCTGCCATTGTGCCGGATACCGCGAGAGTAAGCGCAAGAAGTTTCAAGTTCGTCATGTCCAGACCTTTCCCAGGGTGTTTGGCTGCAGCCAATCTGGGGTGTCAGGGAAGGCCTTGCCAGAGCACAGGGCCTCGGGAATTGTATCGCTCTGTCACAACTAGAGCAGCTGATACATTCCGCGACAAAACTCTGCAAAATCGCTTGCGGCAATGACGTATAGTTGGTTCAAATGAATGAAATGCCTCATATTCTCGTCGTTGACGATCACCGTGAAATCCGGGCGGCGGTAACACGCTACCTGGAACAGAACGGCATGCGCGCAACTGCAGCGCAAGACGCGGCAGAGATGGATGCGAAACTGGCAACCGGGCATTTCGATCTGATCGTTTTGGACGTGATGATGCCGGGGGAGGACGGATTGTCGGTCTGCCGGAGATTGTCCGGCGAAGGCGGCCCCCCAATCCTGATGCTGACGGCCCTTGGGCAGGAAACGGACCGGATTGTCGGCCTGGAGATCGGTGCCGACGACTATTTGTCCAAGCCTTTCAACCCGCGCGAGCTCTTGGCGCGCATTAAAGCGATCTTGCGCCGATCCGGCCGCTCCGAACCGCTGGCAGGCCGCTTAGCCGGCAAAAAGGTTCGGTTTGCCCAGTGGGTACTGGACAGCGACCGTCGTGTTCTCATTGACGGCCGCGGGCAGGAAACTGTCCTGACCGGTGCCGATTTCAAGCTGCTGACGGTTTTACTGGAGCGTGCCCGCCTGGTTCTGAGCCGGGATCAGCTTATGGATTTGACTGCGGGCCGGCGGGCGCCGCCGCTGGACCGGACGATAGATAACCAGATCAGCCGCTTGCGCCGCAAGATTGAGCAGGACCCCATGCAGCCGCGCCTGATCATCACGGTGCGCAACGGCGGCTATAGCTTGGCGGCAGATGTGGAGGTGATGGACGGATGAGGCGGGTCCTCAATAGTCTGCGCGGCCAGCTGGTGTTGCTGGTGATCCTGGCGCTGGCGGCCGCTCAGGCGGTCAGTCTTTGGCTCTTTGTCGACGAGCGCAGTTTGGCTGTACGCGCGGCGCTCGGAGCGGAAACCGCCGGGCGCGCCGCCAATGTGGCCCGGCTGATCGAGGAAGCGCCTGCGAGTTTGCATGCTTCGATTCTGCGGGCGGCGAATTCGCCGCTGGTACGGTTCGGCATCGCCCCGGAGCCCGAAGTCAGACATACATCGCATAACGGTAACGGGATTGTCGAAGAGCGCGTGCGCGCACTGCTGGACGGAAATTTCAGCCGCGAGATCCGGGTTGAGCTGCATGAGGTCGATGGCGCGGAACTGCCGCTGCCGCATCTCGATCAGGAAATGGCCGTCATGCACCGGGAAATGATGCGCGGCCACATGTCGGCGATTGAATTGAATCTGTCCATCGCTTTGTCCGGCGGCCAATGGCTGAATGTTGGCACCCGGTTCGAACGGCCCCCGCTGCAATGGCCGGTTTATTCGACACTGACTTTTGCACTCAGTGCCGGGTTCATTCTAGTTGTTGTGTTCTGGTTTCTGATGAGCCGGCTAACTGGACCGCTGCGCAGGCTTTCGGTTGCTGCTGACCGGTTGGGCAGGGGAGAAGACGTGGCCGCACTGCCTGCAGTTGGGCCGCGCGAAGTGCAGGATCTGACCGGTGCGTTCAACCGGATGCAAGAGCGGCTGACACGTTTCGTTGCAGATCGCACCCGGCTGCTGGCGGCGTTGGGCCACGACCTTCGCTCGCCTTTGACAGCTATGCGGGTCAGGGCGGAATTTGTCGATGAGGAGGAAACCCGGGACAGCCTCATTTCCTCGATAGAGGAAATGCAGAGCATGGTAGACACGGTATTGGCTTTTGCCCGCGGGGTGGCAGTATCCGAGCCGTTAGAGATGTGTGAACTGGGTGAATTCCTGAAACAGCTGCGTGCTGATATGCTTGATCGCTTCGATTTACACCCAGGGACAGCGATAGAAGTCGGATTGCGGCCGAATACGATCCGGCGAGCCTTGCGCAATGTGATCGAGAACGCTCTGCGCTATGGCGGCTGGGCGCGGGTTGGATATGGCCATGACGGGAAAAACGCGTTGATCACGGTGGCGGACTCCGGCCCAGGTATCCCTGAGGAAGATTTGGAGCGGGTTTTTGATCCTTTTCTGCGGCTGGAAGCGTCGCGGTCGCTGGAAACCGGCGGCTATGGGCTTGGCTTATCCATCGCCCGTACAATTGCACGCGCCCATGGCGGCGACATCACCCTGACCAACCGCCCGGACGGCGGGTTGCTGGCTACGCTCGCAATCCCTCTCGCGGGCGATGAAACCGAATTAGAAACTTGAACCGGAGACCGAGATGAAACGACAGGTTACAACGCTGGCAATTGCGCTTCTGCCCTTAACTTCTGCTGTCGCTTGGGCCGGAACTTCGGGTGATTGGGATCGAGGGTATGGCCACATGATGTGGGCCGGCGGGTTCGGTATGCTCGGCGCCCTGATGATGCTGCTGTTCTGGGGAGCGTTTATTGCTCTCATCGTAGTGGCGGTCCGGTGGCTGACTGACAAGCGTAGCGCAGGCCCGGACGCCTCCAGCGACGCGCTGCAGGTGCTGCGCAGCAGGTTTGCCCAAGGTGAAATTGACGAAGAGGAATTCAGGCGCCGCAAGGCCGCACTCGACGAATGACCTTTCATGTTCGTGGCTCGACGGCACCAGTCAGGGACTGAGCGGGAAATCACAGCCTTTGTGAATATGGCAGGCAAACAGCAGACAGATGTGCTGATTATCGAAGACGCAAGGCCAGTGTTGGACTCTGGCGAAATCACAAAGGGCGATACGGAACAGGGGTAACAACAAGAAGGAAGAGATATGCAGAGACGGGAATTCATTGCTGGAGCAGGGGTGTTGACCGTGCTGGGCTCGCGGGGCAGCGCACATACGCCAACGCTTCCGGTCTACGATATGCCCGAAGAGCTTTTACCGCGCGAGGTGCGCATCCAGAACGACCTTACGCCTTACGAAGTGCATGTGGATCCTGGACAGTTCGCGCTGTACTGGACGCTGCCTGAGGGCCGCGCGATCCGTTATGCGGTGGGGATTGGCCGGCCTGGTCTGTATGAGGCAGGTGAATTCTATGTCGGTGCGAAAAAGGTGTGGCCCAGCTGGACGCCGACCCCGGATATGATACAGCGCGAACCGCACCGCTATGCCAGGTTTGCCGATGGTATGCCCGGTGGCCTCGGCAATCCTCTTGGCGCGCGTGCGCTTTATCTGTTCCAGCCGGGGCACGGCGATACGTTTCTGCGTATCCACGGCACCAATGAACCGGATACTATTGGACGGCGCGTGTCGAATGGTTGTGCCAGGCTGGTGAACGATCAGATGATCGATCTTTACGATAGGGTGCCGTTTGGCACCCGGGTTGTGCTTCACCCGGTGATGGACAAGCCAGCCTGAGTTGGCGCTCAGGACCTGCTGTTTGCTGAAGAAGTAGAAGTTCTCGGACACTGGTATCAAGACCGAATTGCTGAAAAGTATGTCCCGAATTTTTCCCACTCTGGGCGTGCCCAGCTTCGGTCAGGATGCGGTGTGGGCATTCGGGAAACCAATAATAGTCATAAGGGCGTCTGGGGCCACCGTGTGAAACACGCAGTCACGCCAGGGATACCTTCGGATACAATAATGATGATGAGCCGGCATTGACCTTCCCGTGCTGGAAGGTGGCAATTCAAAGCTAAACAGAGAACCGTTTTGGAGGCAGGAATGGCAAGCAGTCGCTGCTTGACCTTTAGCAAAACGCTCGGGCGGCATGAGCAATTGCTGGAGGCCGGTGCGGCATTCCGGATTACTTTGGCACCAGCATTTGGCGCCGCGCAGGAGAGTGCTGCTGTGCCGGATCCCGAAATTCATGAATGCCGTGATCAGCCTTCGGCCAAAGCACCCGAGTGGTCTGGTCATTGCGGCTATCAGAACATCAGTGGGCCGCACCTTGCGGTTTGCCTGCTTGAAAGGAAACAAGAATGTTCTCAAGACGAGGGTTTCTGACAGCAGCGGGCGCCGCTGGCGTACTGGCGGAACTGCCGGTCCGTGGGGATGCCCTGGTACCGGACCTGATGGAACTGCACGCCACCGTCAAGACGGTGCAGCTATTACCGCCGGATTACCCGACAACCCGGATCTGGAGTTACGGCGGCGGCACGCCGGGGCCGGAAATCAGGGTGGCCCAAGGCAGCCGAGTGCAGCGGCGCTTTGTCAATGGTCTGCCGCAGGCAAGCTCGGTCCATTGGCACGGCATCCGTACTGCGAATTCGATGGATGGGGTGGCCGGGCTGACCCAGGCCCCGGTACCGCCGGGTGAAAGCTTCGACTACGATTTCTTCGTTCGGGATGCAGGCACCTTTTGGTATCACGCGCACAACCGCTCGGCCGAGCAGGTGGCGCGCGGGCTGCACGGCCCGCTCATCATCGACGAAAAGACGCTGCCGGACGTTGACCGGGATGTTGTGCTGGTGCTCGATGATTGGCTGCTGGAGCCGGAGGGCGGGCAGCTTTATCCGGAATTCGAATCGCGCCACGACCGGTCACATGCCGGCCGGTTGGGCAACTTCATATCGACCAACGGACAGTCAGCTTGGACCCAGGCTGCAAAGCGGCACGAACGGCTTCGGCTTCGGCTGATCAATGCCTCCAGCGCCAGGATCTTTGCGCTGGCGCTGGTCAACTTCGAGGGGTGGGTGATGGCGCTGGACGGGATGCCGCTGCCAGCCCCCAAGGCTGTTACGGAAGATTTGCTGCTCGGCCCCGGCCAGCGGGCTGACCTTATTGTTGATGTTTCAGCGGGAGACGGCGAAGAGGCGTTTCTCGCGCGGATCGAGGACAACCGGGGCTATGCGCAGGCGACCTTCCCGGTACGCGGGGTGTCCAGCACCTCCCGGCGTGGCCCCCCGGAGCCGTTTCCGCCGAACCCGGCGATGGAGGTGACGGGGCTGGATGCCGCGAAGCAGCTGCGGCTCGATATGGCCGGCGGGGCAATGGGGTCGCTGCGCAGTGCCGTGCTCGACGGGCAGCAAGCCGGCTTCCGGCAGATGGCGGAGGCCAACCAATTCTGGGCCTTCAACGGTACTGTTGGCATGACGCAGACTCCGCTGGCCTCAGTGGCACAGGGCGAGACTGTCCGGGTCTCAGTGTCCAACGACACAGCATTCCCGCACGCTATGCATCTGCACGGGATGCATTTCCGCACCGTCCATGCCGATGGTTCGCTGGGCCACCTGCGCGACACGCTTCTCAGCTTTGCCGGCGAGAGCCACGAGATCGCTTTTGTTGCCGATAACCCTGGCGACTGGGCCTTCCACTGTCACATGCTTTCACATGCGGCTTCTGGCATGATGACCTGGATCCGGGTGCAGGCATGACGCGGGCGGCCATCAGCGCGACGGTTGTTCTGGCTGTCGCCGGGTTGGGGGCTGCGTGGATTATGCTGCCGGCTGACCCGACTGCTCCGGCTGCGGATGCAGAAGCTGTGCCTATTTCGCAGGGAAAGGTGCTCTATGCGGAGTATTGCGCATCTTGCCACGGGGCAAATCTGGAGGGCCAGCCCAACTGGCGCAGCCCGGGAGAGGATGGCCGCCTGCCGGCGCCTCCACATGATGATGCAGGCCACACCTGGCACCACTCCGACCGTATGCTGTTCGAGTATACCAAATTGGGCGGGCAGGCCGCGTTAGCAAATAGCGGGGTCGACCTGGATAGCGGTATGCCCGGCTTTGGCAGCCTACTAAGTGATGCGCAAATTCGCGGTATCCTGAATTTCATAAAATCATTTTGGCCCGAGCGCGCGCAGCGGTACCAAGCTGACAGAACAGAAGAAGCGGCCCAGCAAGAAGGAAGAAACCAATGATCCTCCCTAAACGTGCAATGCTGGCACTTTGCCTTGCCGTTCTGCCATTGCCCGGCCTGGCCAAAGAATTGACTGAGGCTGAGATCAAGCAGCTGGTCTATGAGGCGATCCTGGAGCGGCCTGAAATCATCATGCAGGCAGTCGAAAAGCTGCAGCGTGAACAGGAAGCCGCCAGCGCAGGAGCTGCGCAGACGGTTCTTGAAAATAACCGCGACACGCTGGAGCGTGATCCCAACGCTCCGGTTCTGGGCAATCCGGAAGGGGATGTCACGGTGGTCGAGTTCTTCGATTACAATTGCCCCTATTGCCGCCGTGCGATGGCTACGGTGCAGGGGCTGCTCAAAGACGATGCCAATGTCCGGCTGGTCTACCGCGAGTGGCCCATCCTGGGCGACGGGTCTGTCTTTGCAGCACGTGCCGCGCTGGCTTCGCGCAAACAAGGAAAATACGAGGAGTTTCATTGGGCGCTGATGGGAATGCAGGGCAGGGCCACGGAGGCTTCGGTCATCCGTATCGCGCGTGAAACCGGGCTGGACGTGGAACGGCTGCGTCGGGATATGGACGCACCGGAGGTTGAGGAACATATTGCCACTTCCATGGCGCTGTCGCGCAAGTTGGGCTTCAACGGCACGCCATCTTTCGTGATTGGCGACAATTTGGTTCCCGGTTTTGTCGAGCAACCGCAACTTTACGAATTGGTAAACCAGGCACGCGAAGCTGCGAAGTGATACCAATTTCTCTATTGCGGTCAACAGCAATCAGGGCCGGTGCAATTCTGTTTGGAAAGCTCCCACTTTTTGTATCCAACTGTCGCAATGCGCTCCATTACGACTGAGCGATACACTTGCCCATCCGGGCAAGGTGGATCAGTCAAGCCTGAATGCCCTAGTGTGTGGGAAATGGCGATAAATCGACAAAAGCAGCCAACTATTTCGGCAAGGAAGGCACATGCTGCGCACAGGAACATTTCCGGAAATCCGTCGCCGCAACAGGGCGGTACTAGCAGTTGTGGCCGTTGCTCTGTTGCTGGTGCTTGTTTTTTGGACGGCTGGTGCTTTGCCGCCTGCAATGACGCGTGCAAACATAGCAGCCTGGGTCAATGCGGCTGGCTTCTGGGGGCCGCTTGTGATCGTCGGGCTCATGACCACGGCGATCGTTGCCAGCCCTTTGCCCTCAGCCCCTGTAGCGGTGGCAGCCGGGGCTGCCTACGGGCACGTGCTGGGCACCGGTCTTGTTGCACTGGGGGCCGAGTTGGGCGCAGTCATTGCTTTTCTGATTGCCCGGCGGTTGGGGCGCTCGGCTATCCAGCGCTATCTGGGCACTAAGCTTGAGACAGGCCTCTTGGGATCGCAGAATGCACTGATGCTGACCGTGTTTGGCAGCCGTCTGTTGCCCTTCGTTTCATTCGACCTGATCAGCTATGCAGCGGGGCTGACAGCATTGCGGTTCTGGCGCTTCGCGCTCGCAACCGCGGCTGGCATTTTGCCGGCGAGTTTCATCCTTGCGCATCTTGGCAGTGAGCTGGCTGATCCGGATGGGTCCAGTGCCATCTGGGCGGTTCTGGGGCTGGGGCTGCTGACCGGAATTCCTATTCTTTGGGCAGTTTGGAAGCGGGAACAAGTCGGTTGAGGCAAATCAAGGCCACCAAGCGAATAACATGTAGAATTGAGTAGCTATTTGGAGAACCAGATCGTGGGAGTTGCAGGGATAACGTATAGGAGAATAGGACTGCGGCGGCTTCGCCCGGCGCTGCGCCTGACTCTGGTCCTGCTGCTGTCTGCAATTCTGGTGGTGTCTGCAGGGGCGGAGCGAGCGGTAGGCACAGAGCTGTCAGTATTCGGCCAAAACCGCGTTCTGCTGCTAGCTGCGGATTATGGGCCGCATGAGAATGTTCAGCACGTTCAGAGCCCTCATAGCGTGCCTGCACCGATGGGCGACTGCGGGCAGCATGCCATGTGTCACGCTTTGGCTCTGTTCCCAGTATTCCTGATGCCTGAGTGGAAGCCGGCAGTGTCGGTTGCCGCGCCCGATATCTGGCTGTTCCGGGCCGGATTAGCCCGTTCGCCGACTCCGCACCCTCCGAATTTTTCCTGAACTATCCATCCGGTCCAGTTGAGCTTCCAGCCAAACGGTCCGGTTAGCATGCAGTGTGTGTTGTTCAGGAGTTCGAGAAATGTTTGCCATATTGTATTTCGCGATTGCAGCTCTGCTGATCTTTGCAGTGTTGCGGCTAGGGGGCGGCCCCTGCGTAACTGGCCATGTTTCTGACATCGGCCCCGAAAAGGTGATGGCGCCCCCGCGCATCCCTGTCGTCAAGCTGGGCTGGGCGCTGAGCATTTTCCTGGCCGTGACTTATGTGCTGTGTGTCGGCTTCGACCTGATCTTTCCACAGTATGCGATGTACCGCGCTTGGATTGCGCTGATGCCTGGCATGACCTGGCTCAGTGCAACTTCCTTCTTGATCGGGTTGGCAGAGGCATTTGCCTATGGCTGGTTCGTGGCGCTGGTATTTGGCCCTCTTTTCAATGTGTTCGCCGCGCGTGGATGAGGAACATCAGATAACCTTGCTGCCCCAAAGGGTTCGAAGCTTCAGTAGAGGAGGCGGGCAATGAGAAAGTTCCAGAAATCAGCCCTGCGCTTCCTTGGTGCTGCTGGGACCGTCACCGGATCCCGCTACCTCGTTGAATGGCGTTATCGCCGGATCCTGATTGATTGCGGGCTGTTTCAAGGATTCAAGCAGCTCCGTTTACGCAACCGGAAGTCTTTTCCGGTCCGGCCGCGATCTATCGAGACTGTTCTCCTGACACACGCACATCTCGATCATTCCGGCTATATCCCTGCGCTGGTTAAGGCAGGGTTCGCTGGCAAGGTCATTTGCACCCAATCGACTGCTGAATTGTGCGGCCTGATCCTGCCCGATAGCGGACATCTGCAGGAGGAAGAGGCGTCCTTTGCCCGGCGCAAGAAGTTCTCGGTCCATGCCCGCCCGGAGCCCCTATATACGCGAAAGGATGCGCAGGAGACGTTGCTCAGGCTGGATCTGGTGCCGTTTGACACGCCGATCGATCTGGGCGACGGGATCACGGCCTCTTTCATCCCGGCAGGGCACTTGCTGGGCGCGGCGCAAATCCGGTTACGCCTCGGTAACATGTCCCTGCATTTCAGCGGTGATCTCGGTCGTCAAAGCGATCCGCTGATGCGCCCTCCGGTACCGTTTGCGGGTGCGGACGTCCTCGTGTGTGAATCCACTTATGGCAACCGCCAGCATGAGCCTGTCGATGCCGAAGCGCAGCTCGCCCGCATTATCCGCCGGGTTATCGGGCGGGGCGGCACAATCCTCATTCCGGCCTTCGCGGTAGGGCGGGCGCAGGGGCTCATGTATCACATCGCACGGCTTCGCAAACGCGGCGAGATTCCCGATGTGCCGGTCTTCCTGAACAGCCCGATGGCAACGAGTGCGACGGAGATCTATCACCGACATCACGCCGAGCATCACGTCAGCAGGGCCGATTGCACGGCAATGTTTGAACTCGCCAGACGAGTGCGCTCGGTCGAGGAATCCAAGCAGCTTAACACCATGCCTTTCCCTAAAATCATTGTCTCGGCCAGCGGCATGCTAACCGGGGGACGTATCCTGCATCACGTTCGTTCATATGGAGGGGACCGCCGAAACGCGATCCTGTTGTCGGGGTTTCAGGCCGGCGGGACGCGCGGCGCTGAGCTTGCCGCCGGGGCGGATCATTTGCGCATGTTTGGCCGTGACGTCCCGATCAAGGCTGAAGTGATCACTCTGGGCAGCCTGTCCGGCCATGCCGATGCCGGCGAGATTCTTGATTGGCTGAGCGCAGCGGCGGCACCTCCCGAGATGACCTATGTAACCCACGGTGAGCCAGAGGCGGCCGACACGCTGCGTTTTCGCATCAAGCATAAGCTGGGCTGGAAAGCGAGGGTGCCAGAGCATCTGGAAACCATCCGTCTGGAGACGCCGAGATGACGCGCGATAGACATTGCCTTCCGCTGTTACAGGCAGAAATCGACACCTACAGCCAGCCTGTCGTCTTCATGCATCAGGACTGCCACGTTTGCCGCGCCGAAGGATTTCGTGCGCTAACCCGGGTGCGGATCGACTGCGGCGGCCGGTCGGTGATCGCATCGCTGAACGTTGTCACCGGGGCTGGATGGCTGGGGCCGGAAGCGGCAGCGCTGTCCGGCGCGGCCTGGTCTGCATTGCGGCCTGGGCCGGGCGATATGGGCCAGTTCTCCCACCCCGAACTGCCAGAGGCGGCATCGCTAGTCCGAGCCAAGGTCTATGGTGAGCGGCTGGGCCAGGCGCAATTCGCCACGATCATTGAAGACGCGATGGCGCACCGATTGTCCGATTTGGACCTGGCTGCCTTTGTGACCGCCTGTGCAGGAGAGCAGCTGAATACCTGCGAAACCATCGCTTTGACCCGCGCCATGCAGGCGGCTGGCAGGACATTGGATTGGATCGGAGGGCCAGTTCTGGACAAGCATTGCGTTGGCGGGTTGCCCGGTAACCGTACTACACCGATCGTTGTGGCAATCGCCGCGGCGGCGGGGCTCGTAATCCCCAAGACGTCCAGCCGTGCGATTACTTCGCCCGCGGGTACCGCTGACACAATGGAAGTGATGGCACCGGTGGCGCTCGACATCGCTGCCATGCGACGGGTGGTCGAAGCGCAGGGCGGCTGCGTCGTTTGGGGCGGTGCCTTGGGGCTTAGCCCGGCCGACGACATACTGATCCGCATCGAGCGGCCGCTCGACTTTGACAGCGACGGGCAATTGGTGGCCAGCATCCTATCCAAAAAGGCAGCGGCTGGATCGGACCGGGTGGTGATCGACATCCCAGTGGGACCCACCGCCAAAGTGCGTTCGGCGAAAGCGGCTGAAGCCCTGTCGGCGCGGCTGCGCACCACAGCCCGGGCGATTGGATTGGACCTGGCGATCTTTGTCAGCGACGGCAGCCAGCCAGTCGGACGCGGGATCGGCCCGGCACTGGAGGCAATGGATGTGCTGAAGGTGCTGCGCCGCACACCGGATGCGCCGGATGATCTGAGAGAACGTGCGCTGGCGCTGGCTGGGCTCCTGTTGGAAATGAGCGGAAAAACTGCAGGCGCCGGGCGGGCTAGGGCTTTGCTCGACAGCGGCGCAGCGGAACAGCGGTTTATGGCGATTTGCGCGGCTCAGGGCGGGTTTACCGAGCCGGTTGCGGCCCCGCACCGGCTACCGATGGCAGCCTCTCGCAACGGAGTGATCACAGCGATCGACAACCGCCGCATTGCCCGCGTTGCCAAGCTGGCTGGCGCCCCACAGCAGGCCCGCGCCGGCGTATTGCTTGCCGCGCGGCCCGGCACTCTGGTCCAGCGCGGACACCCCCTGTTCGAAATCTGGGCCGAGACGCCGGGCGAATTGGCTTATGCCCGCGATTTTGCCAACGCCCAGGAAGAGATTTTCCGCATTGAGGAGCCAAAATGAGACCCGTTCTGATTCCATTTCCCAACATGCGTCCGCTGGCGGATCAACTGGCGGCGCTGATGGGGGCTGAAGTGGCGCCACTGGATTGGCGCCGGTTTCCGGATGGCGAGAGCCTGATAACCCTGAATGGGGACCTCGAAGGCCGCGAGGCGGCGATCCTGTGTGCCTTGTGCGATCCGGACCGGCACGCGCTGCCGCTGCGCTTCGCCGCAGATACGGCGCGCGAGATGGGCGCGGTCCATGCCGGTCTGATTGCACCCTATCTGGGGTATATGCGCCAGGATCGGAGATTCCACTCTGGCGAGGCGGTCAGCGCCAGGTTATTCGCCCGGTTCCTCGCGGAAAGCTTTGACTGGCTTGTTACGGTGGATCCGCATCTTCACCGGATTCAGGCTCTTAACGAGCTGTTTGCCATACCCGCCCACCGGGTTTCAGTTGCGCCACTGCTGGCGAAGTGGATTGCGGAGACTGTTGAGAGCCCGGTGCTGGTAGGCCCTGACAGCGAAAGCCGGCAATGGGTCGCTGAGGTCGCGTCGCTGGCCGAATGTCCATACGAAGTTTTGCACAAGGTGCGTTCCGGCGACCGAAGCGTTGAGGTTAGC
The DNA here is from genome assembly GCF_001593695.1 of Leisingera sp. F5. Lineage (NCBI taxonomy): Bacteria > Pseudomonadati > Pseudomonadota > Alphaproteobacteria > Rhodobacterales > Roseobacteraceae > Leisingera > Leisingera sp. F5. The sequence continues at coordinate 14,539 of NZ_LUKH01000018.1, forward strand.
CAATCCGAATACCAGTGGGGATTTTCCGGCACGCCAGTTCTGGTCGATGACATTGCGTCCTCGGGGAGAACATTGGTGCGGGCAATCGAACGGCTGTCCGAGTCCGGGACAAAGCCGCCCGTGTGCGCGGTAATCCATGCAGTATTTGCCGGGCAAGCCCACGCCGAGATTCTGGCCGCTGGGGCAAGCCAAATCGTGACTACCGATACGATCCCGCACGAAAGCAATGCTATCGGCATCGCCCCACTTCTTGCCGAGTCAGCAAATCATACGCTGGCTGCGTTGCCTTCCAGTAGCTGGACGGATTGCGTCGGCGGCATTCCCCAATCGAAAGGGCTCTGACATGAACGAACTTCCCAACAAGACTGGCTCCGACCTCGCGGACGTGGAGCTTTTTGTTTGCCCGATGCATCCACAGATTCGGAGCGCCGAAGCCGAAGACTGCCCGATTTGCGGTATGCATCTTGTCGCGAAGGCCGGCCAAAAAGCGGCCGGTCATGCGGATCACCATGGGCGCGCAGCTTTCGCGCACGGGGAGGCTGCCCCGAGCGCGGGTCATGACATGGTGCCCGTTGGCTGGGCCGGCCCTGTGTATACTTGCCCCATGCATCCGGAAGTGCGGAAAACCGAACCGGGGGCGTGCCCGCTTTGCGGGATGGGGCTGGAGCGAGAGGCCGGTTCTGCAGCGGAGGAGGGCCCCAACCCCGAACTCGTCGAGTTCACCCAGCGGTTCTGGGCCGGCGCAATACTAACCGTTCCATTGCTGGTACTAACCATGGGGCCCTATGCCGGCCTGGCAGGTGTCCGGGGCATCTTCGGGGAACGCAATACACTGTGGATTGAACTGCTGCTTGGCACGCCGGTTGTGTGGTGGAGCGGCTGGCCGTTTCTTCTTCGCGGCTGGAACTCGTTCCGCACCATGAACCTCAATATGTTCAGCTTGATCAGCATGGGTGTGGCAGCGGCCTGGCTATTCAGCGTTGCGGCAGTACTCGCACCGGGAATGTTCCCTGACGGCTTCCGCAACGCCGAAGGGCATGTCGGGGTTTATTTCGAGGCCGCGGCGGTGATTGTCACGCTTGTTCTGCTGGGGCAGATGATGGAATTGCGGGCCCGGGAAGGTACCGGGCGGGCAATACGCGCGCTGCTGGATATGGCTCCGAAGACCGCACGCGTGATCCGAGACGGCGGCCGGGAAAAAGAGATCCCCCTTGACGAGGTGCAGGTGGGAGACCGGCTGAGGGTGCGACCGGGGAACAAGGTGCCGGTGGATGGCATGGTTTTGGAGGGACGATCCTCGGTCGACGAAAGCATGATTTCGGGAGAGCCGGTCCCGGTTGAGAAGGTCGAGGGTTCCGGCGTTACCGGTGCGACAATCAATGGCACCGGATCATTGGTGATCGAAGCCACGAGAGTCGGGGCCGACACGATGCTATCCCAGATCGTCGATATGGTGGCTAAGGCCCAGAAAAGCCGCGCACCAATTCAGAAATATGCCGACAAGGTTGCAGGCTGGTTTGTGCCGGCCGTGATTGCTGTTGCGGTTCTGGCTTTCGCCGGATGGGCAATCTGGGGCCCGGCTCCTGCGCTGAGCTATGGGCTGGTCGCGGCAGTTGCCGTGCTGATTATCGCCTGTCCCTGCGCGCTTGGCTTGGCAACGCCGATGTCGATCATGACCGCGACTGGCCGGGGGGCACAGGCCGGCGTGCTGATCAAGAACGCCGAGGCGCTCGAGCGGTTCGAAAAGGTGGACACGCTGATCGTCGACAAGACCGGCACCCTGACCGAGGGCAAGCCGCGGCTGATCGCGGTTCTGCCCGAGCCGGGCCATGACGAAGTGGAAGTGCTGCGGCTGGCGGCAACGCTGGAGAAAGGCTCGGAACATCCTTTGGCCGAGGCCATTGTGACCGGAGCGCTGGAACGGGGTATCGACCTTGGTGAGACCACGGAATTCGATGCTGTCACCGGGAAGGGAGTGAAGGGGCGTGTGGACGGTCATGCTGTGGCGCTTGGCAACCTGCGCCTGGTGGCGGACTTGGGGCTGAAGGCTGCCGGTCTGGGAGCCATAGCCGATGCCCGCCGGGACCAGGGTGAAACCGTAATGTTCGTGGTGCTGGATGGTGCTGTGGCCGGCTTGGTAGCCGTTGCCGATCCGGTGAAGGAAACGACCCCTGCCGCGCTGAAGGCGCTGCATGATCTGGGCTTCCGCATTATCATGGCTACCGGCGACAATGAACGCACGGCACGCGCCGTGGCCGGGAAGCTGGGCATAGACGAGATCCGTGCCGATGTGCTGCCGCAGGACAAAGCCCGCATCATCCGCGAGTTGCAGGAACAGGGCCGCAGCGTTGCCATGGCCGGAGACGGCGTGAATGACGCGCCCGCGCTGGCGCAGGCGGATGTCGGTATTGCCATGGGCACAGGCGCCGATGTGGCCATCGAAAGTGCAGGTTTCACTCTGGTCAAAGGCAACCTGGACGGTATCGTGCGGGCCCGCCGCTTGGCGCGCGCGACCATGCGCAACATCCGGCAGAACCTGTTCTTTGCGTTGATCTACAATGCCTCCGGGGTGCCGGTCGCGGCTGGAGTACTGTTTCCGTTCTTCGGCATTCTGATCAGTCCGATGTTTGCCGCTTTTGCAATGAGCGCGTCGTCAGTTTCCGTGGTGCTCAATTCGCTGCGCCTGCGAGGGGTTCAGATATGACGGGCATAGGCGGATCCTCTCTGAAAAACCGGCGCCCGCGGAGGCTTTGGTGCTGCACCACGCGGAGCTGGCACATGCCGGATTGGCAGAGTCCACAGCACACATCACAGAAATCAAGCAATCAATCCTTTGGAGGGTGCGATGAGCGAGGGCAGTGAAAGACACACCCAGGCCGCAGACTATAAGCCCGGCTCGATTTCCCTGACCGGGGCAGTCGCTATGGGCACGGGGGTGATGATTGGAGCCGGTATCTTTGCGCTTACCGGACAGATTGCAGGACTGGCCGGGCCTTGGTTTCCCCTGTCATTTGCTGCAGGTGCGCTGGCCACGATGTTCAGCGCCTACAGCTATATCGCAATGTCAAATGCGTGGCCCTCTTCTGGGGGAATCGCGATGATCCTGACCAAAGCCTATGGACCGGGCACGGTGGCAGCTGCAGCCTCGGTTCTCATGGCACTGTCGATGGTGATCAATGAAAGCCTGGTGGCCCGCACTTTTGCAGCCTATGCGCTTCGGCCGTTTGGAATTGAGGGAGGCCCGCTGGTGCCGCTAATTGGTGTGGCACTGATCATCTTCGCCTATGTGGTGAACATCTCCGGCAACCGCTCGGTCGGGCGCTGGTCGATTATCATGTCCGCTGTAAAAATTGCGGGGATTGCGCTGTTTGGCGTCGCCGCGCTCTGGGCCAGCGGCGGTGAATGGCAGGTTAGGGGCGGCAATTCAGAGACTGGGCTGTTGGGCTTCGCCGCCTCGGTGGCTCTGTCGATCCTGGCGTTCAAGGGGTTCACCACGATTACCAACAGTGGCGCAGAAATCACCGACCCGCACCGCAATGTCGGCAGGACCATCCTGATCTCCATCGCCATTTGCGCCGTAGTATATCTGCTAGTGGCCTTGGCTGTCGGAGCCAGCCTCAGCACGGAACAGATCCGCGCGGCGCAGGATTATGCCCTTGCCGAGGCCGCGGGTCCGGTGCTCGGGAAGGTCGGATTCTACCTGACCGTGACGCTGGCGATGGTGGCAACTGCATCGGGCCTGATTGCGAGCATATTCGCCGTTTCCCGCATGCTGACCATGCTGACTGATATGAAGATGATCCCGCACAGCCATTTCGGCATGTCCGGATCCATCCGCTCCCATTTGCTGATCTATACCGTGTTTTTAGCCGGTGCGCTTACCGTTCTGTTCGATTTGGCACGCATCGCGTCGCTGGGGGCGTTCTTCTATCTGGTCATGGATATGGCGGTGCATTGGGGGGTCTGGCGGAACTTGCGGCACCGGATTCAAGTACGCGGCTGGGTTCTGCTGGCGGCATTGGCTCTGGATGCGATGGTCTTGGCGGCATTTTCGGCGATGAAGTTGCTAACGGATCCAATGATCGTGCTGATCGCCATGGTGGTGATCGCCTCGGTTCTGGCGGCCGAGCGATTGTTTCTTGCCCAGGGCGGGCAGGGGGACGGGGCAGTTCGCGTACATGGCCAGCATCGGCAACTGTCTGAAGAGAGAGAGGAAAGGAGCCTGAAATGAGTAACGAAACTGAACAGGATAGCACCGTTCAAGACACTCGGACGCAGTCGACCTGGCGTAAATGGGGGCCGTTGACTGGTGCGCTTGTCTTTGCCGCCCTTGTATTGGGGTGGGAATACCGTGAATTCGTACTGCCGCTGATATTGTCGCCGGCCTCGCTTTTGTTTGCCTGCTTGGCAATGCACTTTTTGATGCACCGGGGGCATGGTGGCCACGCCGGGCGACGCCGTGCCGAAAGGCGTGAAGATGATAGAGACAGCGAGGACAGATCAGGCGGCCCATCGTGACTGCTATTTCAGAGTTCCGTATCGGCCATGTATTGGGCAGTGCGCTTCTGCTTACCACAGCGGCTGAGCTGGTATATCTGCTCGTCTGGGGCTTCTGGCTGTTTCCGGAGGGCAGCTGGGTGGGCAAGATTATTTGGACGCTCACTTGTGCTGTTGCGATGGGAATGGCGATCAGCGTCGGGATTCTGATGTGGGCCGAGCCCGCGCGCAGCAGCTTCACAGCATGGTGGCGCACGGCGGCCATTGTAGCGGTGGTTGGCAGCTATTGCGCTTTCTTGTGCAGAGCGATTGATGCCCGGTTTAACTATTTTGGCGGATCCGACCACCGGATTCTTTTCCTCGCATCTGGCTTGCTTCCTGCCTTCTTGGGCGGCTGGCTTTTGGGCTGGTGGCTGTATTGCTGTGAGACCGCCACAAAGGCTCGATCAGAAACGGAGTAAACCCATACCGGTATCAAGACCCTAATAGTAAAGGAGAGGACCATGAAGGTTCGCAATTTTGCAGTTCTGCTCTATGCCGCGGTGGCGGTGGCACCTTCCGCATTAGCGGGGAACGATAACAAACCCGCTTTAGAACCGTCGTCCATGTTGGCGAATGGCCTGATGATGCCCGAGATGAATGCAGCACGGGGGCGGGAACTCTTTGCCACAAAGGGGTGTGTTGTGTGCCACTCCGTCAATGGGGTTGGTGGCACTGATGCTCCGGCGCTGGATGCCGATACCATGAAGGAGAAAATGAACCCCTTTGAATTTGCCGCCCGCATGTGGCGCGGCGCTCCAGCGATGATCACGCTGCAGGAGGAGGAGCTTGGTGGCCAGATCGAGCTCACGGGCCAGGAGTTGGCCGATATTATAGCCTTTGTACATCATGCCGGGGAACAGAAGCATTTTTCGCAAGATGCCATACCCAAACATGTGATGAGCATGATGCATCACCAAGGCGAAGCCGATCACCATGCAGAAGGGGCCGATGATGATCACTAACGCAGTTGGGCGAGGCAGCTGCAGGTTGTCCCGCGGCCATTTTTTGGGAAGGGAGATCGACGATGATACAGACCAATGCCCATCCAGAGGAAGCCGGACCTGAGACTCGGCGCGATTTCCTTTACTACGCGACAGGAGGAACCGCTGCCGTGGCAACCGGGGCCGCCATCTGGCCACTGATTGACAGCATGAACCCCAGCGCCGACGTATCGGCGCTGTCGGTTGCTCAGGTTGATCTTGAAGGAGTTGAGCCAGGTAGCCGGATCACATTGAAATGGAAAGGCAAACCCGTTTTCATCGATCACCGGACCGAAGCGCGGATTGCTCAGGCCCGGGCCGACGACGCGGCGGGGCTGATCGATCCGGTGCTGGATGCTGACCGGGTACAAAAAGCCGAGTGGCTGATTGTGGTCGGCGTGTGTACCCACTTGGGCTGTATTCCCCTAGGCCAGGGAAGTGGTGATCCGACCGGCGAATACGGGGGATGGTTTTGCCCCTGCCACGGGTCGCACTATGATACCTCCGGCCGTATCCGCAAGGGCCCGGCCCCGCGTAACCTGGATGTGCCACCTTACGAATTTGTTACCGGCACGCTTGTGAAGATTGGCTAATGGTCAAGAGGGCATAACGGCCTTCCAGGCGGCTGGGAAGCGCTAGCTTCCGCAGAAGTATTCCACGGGCTGCAGAGGCAGCGGGGAAGACCTTGCCACTGGCGCAAAAATGGCATCCCCTAAGACCTGACCGATATCTGGAAGCTGCCGGTGCAGCCTTGGCCTAGCCGACAGCTAATTCCGTAGAGGCAGGCGGGCGGTTGTATTCTCTAGCAAGAGTTTAGATGTGCCATTAGCAGCGCCCTTGAACGGTTTCAGCAAACTTCGGATGCGTAGCCTTCCGCATTGAGCGCTGCCTGGATATTTTCTAGCGAGGCTTTGCTTCCGATCCTGACTTTTCGTGCTTCCATGTCAAACTCGAATACCGCGCTGCTGTCCAGGGCGGTGACCGCTTTCTCAATCGCCGCTTTGCAATGGCCGCAACTCATGTCGTTGACTTTAAATGTGATCATTCCGGGTTCTCCATTATTTCACGCCAGTTGCTACCGGTTTCCCGCGCGGGAATGTCAAGCGGGCATTGCACCATCAATCACTGGATCAGTTTTTTGCAGAACAGCAGGGCAATGGCTATTGACCTTCCAGTCACTGGAATCCCCATGTAGCTGGAAACAACCCATTTTGGTGATGTCATGACACAAAACGAAACGGTCTGGTTCCAGGTTGAAGGCATGAGCTGCGCGTCCTGCGTAGGACGGGTGGAACGTGCGCTGCACGCCGTTCCCGAAATCACCGTTGCCACGGTTAATCTGGCAAACGAGACCGTGCAGGTCAGCCACGACGGGTCGCTCTCTCCTGCAGACCTGGCCGCGGTTTTGAACGAGGCCGGATATCCCGCCGTGACCGACGAAGCCACACTGGCAATCCAAAGCATGACTTGCGCATCCTGCGTTGGCCGCGTGGAGCGGGCGCTAAAGGCGGGAGCGGGAATATTAGACGCTGCCGTCAACCTGGCTACTGAAACCGCGACGGTCCGGTTTGCAGCCGGTGTCACATCACCCGCCGAAATTGCAGCACTGGCTACGGCGGCCGGGTATCCGGCGCAGCCGAAATCGAGCGCACGGAACAGCGCGGAGGACCGCAAGGCAGAAGAAATCCAGCATCTGGCCCGGCGGACGCTCGTTGCAGCCGTTCTTGCCCTGCCAGTGTTCCTGATCGAGATGGGCAGCCATGTGATTCCGGGCATGCACGAATTCATTTCAGGCGTGATCGGAATGAAGACCAGCTATTTCCTTCAATTCCTGCTGACCACGATCGTCCTGTTCGGGCCGGGCTTGCAATTCTACACCAAGGGCTTTCCGGCTCTCTTCAAGGGCGCGCCTGACATGAACTCGCTTGTCGCGCTTGGCACATCTGCGGCTTACGGGTTTTCGCTGGTTTCAACCTTCGCGCCCTCAGTGCTGCCTTTGGGGACGGCCAATGTCTATTACGAGGCCGCCGCAGTGATTGTCGTTCTGATCCTGTTGGGCCGCCTGCTGGAAGCACGTGCCAAGGGCCGCACGGGCGAGGCGATCCACAAACTTGTCGGGCTGCAGGCGAAAACCGCGCGGGTCGAGCGCGGAGGCGAAGTGGCGGAGCGCGCGGTCGAGGACATCGTGGTGGGCGATATCGTTCACGTGCGGCCGGGCGAAAAGATAGCTGTGGATGGTGTGGTTCTGAGCGGCTCCTCTTATGTCGATGAAAGCATGATCACAGGTGAGCCCGTTCCAGTGCAGAAATCCGAAGGCTCGGAAGTGGTGGGTGCCACCGTGAACGGCACCGGCGCCTTGACTTTCCAGGCGGCGAAGGTGGGCAGCGACACGATGCTGGCGCAGATCATCCGGATGGTCGAGCAGGCGCAGGGAGCGAAGCTCCCGATCCAGGGGTTGGTGGACCGGATTACCGCCTGGTTCGTGCCTGCCGTGATGGCGGTTGCGGTGCTGACGATTGCGGCCTGGTTTCTGTTCGGCCCCGAGCCTGCACTCAGCCTCGCTCTGGTCGCAGGGGTGGCGGTACTGATTATTGCCTGCCCCTGTGCAATGGGCCTTGCGACACCGACCTCGATCATGGTCGGGACCGGCCGGGCTGCCGAAATGGGAGTGCTGTTCCGCAAAGGGGATGCGCTGCAGCTATTGCAGGAAAGCACCGTGGTTGCGCTCGACAAGACCGGTACGCTGACCGCTGGCCGGCCGGAGTTGACCGACTTGATCCTGGCCGGTGGCCAGACCGAAGACGAGGTGCTGCGGCTGGTGGCCGCTGCAGAGGAACGTTCGGAGCATCCAATTGCCAAGGCTATTGTTGCGGCGGCGGAAGTGCGGGGGATCAAACTGCCGGAAGCAGACAGCTTTGACTCGATCACCGGCTTTGGCATTCAGGCATCGGTCGGAGGTCGTCAGGTGCTGATCGGCGCGGACCGGTTTATGGAACGCGAGGGTGTGGATCTTGGGGCGCTGGCCGGGCAAAGCGATGCGCTGGCCAGCAAGGGCAAGACACCGCTCTATGCTGCTGTTGACGGACGGATTGCCGCCGTGATTGCCGTGGCCGATCCGGTCAAGCCGACAACGCCCGGTGTTATTGAAGCGCTGCACCGGCTGGGACTCAAAGTTGCCATGATCACCGGAGACAATGCAGTGACGGCTCAAGCAATCGCCGGCGATCTCGGGATTGACCATGTGGTTGCCGAAGTGCTGCCCGAGGGCAAGGTTGCTGCGCTTGACAACCTGCGTGCGGATGGCGGCAAGCTGGCCTTTGTCGGAGACGGTATCAATGATGCACCGGCCCTTGCCGCTGCGGACGTAGGTATTGCTATCGGTACTGGAACCGATGTGGCCATTGAGACTGCCGATGTCGTGCTGATGTCTGGTGACCTCAACGGAGTTGTCAACGCCTTTGAAGTTAGCCAGCGTACCATGCGCAACATCCGGGAAAACCTATTCTGGGCGTTCGGCTACAATACTCTGCTGATCCCGGTTGCCGCGGGCGTGCTTTATCCGCTGGGTGGACCATTGTTGTCACCAGTGCTTGCGGCAGGCGCTATGGCGCTGTCCAGCGTATTTGTTCTGACCAATGCGCTGCGCCTTCGCTGGATCAGGCCAGCGGCAGGAAAGCACCAGGCGACCATCAGAGGGCCGGAAGCCGCGTTGCAATCCGCGCCAGTTGAATAGGGCTGACCATCGGGAACCAGCTTGAAACCAAACCGGTTTTAGCCAAGATGGCATGACGTTTCGGGCAGTGTGCTGAGGCATGCACAGTCTCATGAAACTGACGGGTAATTTCGCTTAACCGTTGATTCTCCATTGTTTCCAGTTGCAGCTGCGCCTCCTGCGCGGGAAGGTTTGCGGGACGCATTGCATGCCTCGGCGGAATTCTGCGCAAAACCCGGAATTTCTATAAGGGCACGCAAATTTGTGCAGGAGATGCATCATTCCTGTCTTGACGCACGCCGTTCCTGCCTTGAGAAATGTCCCTATGGCGTGTTTGGCACATATTCTCCGGCTGATCAGGGTTGCGGCTGCATTTGCAGTGATCCTTGCGCTGGGATTGTCGTTGCCTTCCGCCGCGCATTCCCTCGCGGGCCATCACGGCAATGCAGCGATTTCGCATAATGGGGGCAGCGATGCCGATGCGGCCATCTCAAGCCCGGTGCTCGGCGCTTCCCATACCAACGCACACGATGGCCCGGCCGCTCCCTGGAATGTCGCTGACACCGGAAACTGCTGCGCAGGCGCCTGTATGGCAGTTGCGGTGCTTTCCCTGCAGCCGGATGCAGACTTTGTGCAGCAGCCTATCCGCTGGGTAATGGCTTCCGCCCAGCTTCCCTCTCAGGACCAGATCAAGGTCCTGCGCCCTCCAAAAACCTGAGAATCTGAACCGCATCAGCGGTCATTAGAGCTGTTCTGCGCTCAAGTGCAGAACTCCTACAGATCATTCTCAGGAAAAACAGATGAAATCTCTCTTTCTGGCCGGGGCGGGCGCCCTGCTGCTGGGGGCGTGCGCCAGCAATCCCGCAGCGCTGCCCGAAACCGCAGCCCTGGAGCGTGCGGCGGCGCAATCCGGCCCTTATCGTACTTTGAATTACCAGTCTCCCCTCGCGGGCTTTGAAAACAACGAGCCCAGCGGCCCCGGGTCCTGGCGCGGGGTCAATGAGCAGCAGCAGGAGGACCACTGATGACAGTAAAAGTTTGGCGCGCCGTGCTGGCGTCGCCCATGGTGCTTGCCGCCTGCTCGGCCGCTGTGCCGGAGATATACACTAGCCCGCAGTCCGGGTTTCAAGAGGTGGCCAGCCAGACCTCGGCGGCCATCGGGAAACGCACGGCCTTTGCGCAGACACAGGCCGATAACGAGGCCTTGGCCCGGGAGGTCCGCAGTCTTGTGCAGGGCAAGACAATCTCCGCCGATACTGCGGTGCAGGCTGCGCTTCTGAACAACAAGGGGCTGCAGGCATCTTATGCTGCGGTCGGGCTGTCGGCAGCCGAGGCTTGGCAGCAGATGACGCCGGAGAATCCGGTGGTGTCCATCGGCCTGATGGGGATCGGGGCGCCGGAGCTGGGCCTGTACCGGGCGCTGGAATCCACCATTGCGGTCAATCTGCTGGATGTAAAAACCCGCAAGCAGCGCATTGCCGTGGCTGAGGCGCAGTTCCAGCAGGCGCAGCTGAATGCGGTGAATGACACCTTGGCGCTGGCGGGGCAGACCCGGCAGGCCTGGATCAATGCCGTGGCGGCTTTTGAGCGGCTGAGTTATCTGCGCAAGGCTAGCGAGACGGCCGCCGCGGGCGCGGAACTGGCCAGCCAGCTGGGCAAGACCGGGGCGCTGAACAAGGCCGGCCAGGCGCGGGAATTCGCCTTCAACGCGGAGCTTGCGGGCCAGGTCGCCCGCGCCCGGCTGGAAGCGAAGCTTGCCAAGGAGGAGCTGACGCGGCTGATGGGCCTGTGGGGCAGTGACGCCAACTACTATGTGCCGGATGCGCTGCCATCCTTGCCGAAGTCTTTGCCGAAAGTGTCCTCAATCGAGAAGGCGGCGCTGAAGAACCGGGTCGATCTGCAGGTCGCCAAGCTAGGGCTTGAGGCGCAGGCCCGGGCCTTTGGCCTGACGGACCGGACCCGGCTGGTCACCGATCTGGAACTGATTGCCGGCTTTGAGGCAGAACGCGAGCGTGAGGACGGGACGACAGAAACCGAAACCCTGCCGCAGCTGGAGCTGGAGTTTGCCATTCCGGTGTTTGACACCGGCAAGGCGCGGATGCGCAAAGCGGAGCTGTCCTACATGCAGGCGGCCAATGCCTTGGCGGAACGGGCGGTGAATGTCCGGTCGGAGGCCCGCAGCGCGGAACTGGCCTACCATTCCTCTTACGAAATTGCCCGTCACTACCGTGACGTTCTGGTGCCGCTGCGCAAGTCGATCGAGGAGGAAGGGCTGCTTAGCTATAATGGCATGATCACCAATACCTTCGAACTGCTGACAGACGTCCGCGAAAAGCTGGCGAGCTCGCTGGAGGCTGCGAATGCCAAACGCGACTTCTGGCTGGCGCAGGCGAATGTAGGTGCCGCGATCTACGGCGGCGGCACAGGCTCGGCCCCGCAGGTCGGCGGCGGAGAGATTTCCGCTGGCGGCGGGGCAGGCCATTGAAAGGATCAAACGATATGATGAACAGACGTCAAATCCTGGGGGCAGGCGCTGCGGGTGCAGCTCTGGTCTCCACCCAGGCCTGGGGCCAGACCTCCAACATGGGCCTGCCCGAAGCTGCCAGCATGGATACCGCGGCGACCCAGCCGCCGCTGGCCCCGTCCACCGGGCCGGACTACAACCCGGTGGTCACCCTCAACGGCTGGACTCTGCCATTCCGGATGAACAACGGGGTGAAGGAGTTCCATCTGGTGGCCGAACCGGTCGAGCGTGAGATGGCCGAGGGCATGACCGCGCATCTGTGGGGTTACAACGGCCAGTCCACCGGCCCCACCATCGAAGCGGTGGAGGGCGACCGGGTCCGCATCTTCGTCACCAACAAGCTGCCGGAGCATACCTCGGTGCATTGGCACGGGATGATCCTGCCGTCGGGCATGGACGGGGTCGGCGGGCTCAGCCACCCTGGCATTCCGCCGGGCAAGACCTTTGTCTATGAATTCGACCTGATCAAGTCCGGCACCTTCATGTACCACCCGCATGCGGATGAGATGGTGCAGATGGCAATGGGCATGATGGGGATGTTCATCGTGCATCCCAAGGATCCGGCCTTCATGCCCGTCGACCGGGATTTCCTGATTATGCTCAATGCTTTCGACATCGATCCGGGCTCCTACGTGCCGCGGGTTATGGAGATGACGGACTTCAACCTGTGGTGCTGGAACAGCCGGATTTTCCCGGACATCGATCCGCTGGTGGTCAATCAGGGCGACCGGGTGCGGGTGCGGACCGGCAACCTGACGATGACCAACCACCCGATCCACATGCACGGCTACGACTTCGAGGTCACCTGCACCGATGGCGGCTGGGTGCCCGAAAGCGCCCGCTGGCCTGAAGTGTCGATCGACATTCCGGTCGGCGCCATGCGCGCCTATGAGTTCGACGCCGTGCATCCGGGCGACTGGGCGATCCACTGCCACAAATCGCATCACACGATGAACGCCATGGGCCACGACGTGCCGACCTTCATCGGCACCGACAAGCGCAAGCTGACCGGCCAGATCCGCAAATTGCAGCCCGAATACATGCCGATGGGCACCGCCGGCATGGCCGACATGGGCGAGATGTCGATGCCGCTGCCCGACAACACCGTGCCGATGATGGCGGGCTGGGGGCCATACGGGCCGCTGGAGATGGGCGGCATGTTCTCGGTCGTTAAGGTGCGCGAAGGCATCGAGGCGAACGATTACAGCGATCCCGGCTGGTACGAAAACCCGCCCGGCACCCAGGCCTATGAGTGGACCGGCGAGCTGCCGGAGCTCAATCGTGCCGACAACGCCCAAACCCAAGTCACCCCGAAACCAACCGCCAAGGGCTGACCAGCCCCTGGCACCCAACCAAACCAAATGAGGAGACAGACATGAACAAGATCCTTTCCGCAGCCCTTCTTGCCGCGTGGGCGGCCAACCCGGCCCTTGCCGCCGGCAGCCACGGCGGCGGACACCATGACGAGATGGAAGTAGGCAAACCCGGCGAGGCCGCCCATGCGGATCGCGAAATCGCCGTCACCATGAAGGAGACCGATGACGGCGAAATGCTGTTCGAGCCGTCCAGCTTTTCCTTTGCCAAGGGCGAGACGGTTAAATTCGTGATCACCAACGCCGGTGAGCTGGAGCATGAGTTCGTGCTGGACACGCCGGAGCGCAACGTCCACCACAAGGAGCTGATGGCCAAGATGGACATGGAGCACGACGACCCCAATTCAGTGCGCCTGGATCCGGGTGCAGCTGGTGAAATCGTCTGGACCTTTTCCAACCCCGGCACCTTCGAGTTCGCCTGCCTGATCCCCGGTCACTACGAATCCGGCATGTCCGGGCCGGTTGCGGTGCTCGAAGCCGGCGGCACCTTCACCGCAGGCACGGTCAAGAAGGTCGACACCAAGTCCGGCAAGGTCACCGTCAAACACGAAGAGCTCGTGGATCTGGAAATGCCCGCAATGACAATGGTGTTCCGGGTCGCCGATGACGCGATGCTGGAGCAGCTGAAGCCGGGCGAGAACATCGAGTTTGTGGCTGAAAGGGTCAAGGGAAAGCTGACCCTGACCGCCCTGAAATAATCGGGCGGCGGAGGCCGGCAGACCGGCCTCCGCCCTTGTCAAACCCCAGCGGTCCCAGCCGGCGCCCAGGAGCAGAAGAACACTAACGTTTCGGCGCCGCAGGTGAACATCAGACAACAGGCAATCATTCCCGCGATGCTGGATCTGCATACTCTCACACACGACGCCGCGGGCGCTTTCGGGTTCTGGTATGATGATACCGCACCCGGATGGCTGCATCCGGTGATGCATCTGGTGTTGGTGCTGGCGCCGGCGCTGCTTGTGCTGACCTTGGCAGGCCAGGCCGCCTGGCTGCTGCGCCGGCGTTTTTTGCGGGGAAAAGCACCGTTCATTTCCGCCCCGCTGCGGACTGGCGGATTGGAACCGGGGTTGCCGCGCTATATCCTGCGGATGACCGGACGGCAGCAAAAGATCCTGGTCCTGCTCAGCTTGACCGCAATGCCGATCCTCTATCTGACGCTAGAATTGCCCAAGCAGATTGTGAACCGTGTCTTCGAAGGCGGAGACGCCGCGGTTCCGGTCCTGGGCTTCGAACTCTCGCAAGTCTCGCTGCTGTTTCTGCTCTGCGGCGCCTATCTGGCGGCCATTTCGCTCATCGGTCTCAACAAATACTGGCTGAACATCCGCAAGGGCCGGGTTGCCGAAAGCTTCGTGCGCCGGCTGCGGCTGGCCGTCTACCGCCAGTGGAGGCAGGATCAGCCCGCGGAGCGCCAGCCTTCCATCATGCCGGTTCTTGGCCCCGAGGTTGAACCTGTCGGCGGCTTTGCCTCTGAACTGCTGACCGTCCCGCTGCTGCAGGGCGGGACGCTGGCGACGATCCTTCTGTTCATGTTCGTGCAGGATCCGATCCTCGCCGCAGCCGCCCTGACGGTGCTTCCGCTGCAGCTGATCATCGTACCGAGGTTGCAGCGGCGGGTGAACGCCGCGTCCCGCAAACGGATCCGCGAGATGCGCCTTCTGGGGGAAAATCTGGACCGGGACATGCGGGCTTCGGGGCAGGGCGTGCTGCCGGTTGCGCGCAGTTTCCGGCGACTGCAGGACCTGCGCCTGCAAATCCACCGGCTGAAATTCCTGGCCAAGGCGATCAACAACTTCCTGACCGCCCTGACCCCGTTTCTGTTCTATTCTCTGGGCGGCTATTTTGTATTGCAGGAACGGGTCTCGCTTGGCGCACTTGTGGCGATGCTTTCGGCCCACAAGGAGTTTTCATCGCCGCTGAAGGATCTGTTCCGCTTCTACCAGCAAAGCGAGGATGTGCGGATCCGCTACCAGGAAATCCGCGCCTTCGCGTTCCGCTCCGGCGGAGTGTTCAGACCGGCGTCCGCTGAAGGCCAGCATCAGTTTGACCCGAAACCAGCCCGTCGCGGTAAATCATTCACCATTGAAAGAAAGAGACCCTCATGAACAAGAACCTTGCCATCATGGCCGCTGCAGCCGTGGCAGTGGTGGTGGCCTATTACGTTTACAGCAGCGCGAGCGGAAACGACGCATCTACTCAGCGCGCTGTGCTGGAAACCGGTGCCTTGCTTGCCGAGGTTAAGCTGCCGCCGGATTTGAGTGAGACTGCAAAGATCGGCAAGCGCGCCTTCGACGCCGTCTGTGCCGACTGCCACGGGGACAATGCCGCGGGCCGCAACGGGATGGGGCCGCCGCTGGTTCATAAGATCTATGAACCCTCGCACCATGGCGACGCCGCCTTTTTGCTCGCCGTCCGCAACGGCGTGCGCGCGCACCACTGGGATTTCGGCAGCATGCCGCCGCAGCAGGGCCTGACCAATGGCGACGTCAAGGGCATCACCCAATATGTGCGGGAGCTGCAGCGCGTAAACGGGATTGAATAGCCCGGATGCGGGAGGTCGGGCCGGAGGCAGTACGGCTCTTGGATCAAGGTGCAGCCTCCCCGGCCAGCCGGTCCAGTTGGTTCAACACCGCAAACTGGGCAAGAGCGGCGGCGATGGCCGCGGCAAAAACCGCAGGGGTGGCGATCAGGCTGACGAGCAGGGCGCCCAGCAAGGGAGACAGCGCGGCAGGCGCAGCGAAGGTGTTGAACCACGCTGAATAGGCGGGGCGCCGCTCCTCCGGCGAGATTTCCATGAGAAAGCTCAGGTAGCCGATGGTCACGCCATTCATCATTGCGCCGATGACAAGATAGAGCGCTGCAAAGCCGGCAATGCCCGTCCCGGTGGCGAGCAGGACAAGCACGAGGGCGGGGGACAGGAGGCGGAGCATCGATACCATCCGCAATAGCTGCAGCTTACCGATGCCATCGCCAATGCGGCCCCATAGCGGGTTCGAGACCAGCGCTCCGGCAGTCTGCGCGGCCAGCAGCGTGCCAACTCCGGCCAACCCAATCCCACTCTCGCGTGCTGCAACGACGTAGAACGGCAGCGCCATCAGCGTCGCGGAGCCAAGCCAGTGAAAGATCAGGAACAGGCGGAAGGCGCGGTCCTTCCGGAAGGTGGCCAGCCCCTCGCGCAGAAAGCCAGCCACTCCTACGTTTCGGGCGCTTGTGCGCTTGCGGTGGGCTGAAGGCGGCTCTCCTGCCGAGACAAATAGCGCTGAGGAGAGGAGCATCAGCGCCGAACCCAGAGCAAACATGAACGCATATGCCTTCAGCGGCGGCATCACGCCGAAGGCCAGCCGCAACGCGCCCGCGGCGGCGATGGCGAGCAGCCCGCCGCCGAAGAACCGCCAGGCCAGCATCCGGCTGCGGCGGCCGGAGGGGATCGCACGCCCGACAATGTCGTTGTATGGCACCGCAACGACACCGCTGACAAAAGCATAGACTGTCCAGAGCGCGAGAAAACCTGCGGCGAGCGGAATCTGCGGCCAGTCCGCTCCCTGCCAGAGCAGAACCGCGATGGCTCCGGCTGCAGCAGCCCGGCCAAAAGCACCAAAAGCATAAAACGGCATCCTGCGCTCGGTGCGTTCGGCGAGGTATCCCACCGGCAGCTGCGGCAGCAGCCATCCCAGCCGCAGCACGGCGCTGGCATAGCCGACGGCCAGAGCGCTGCCCGTCAGCATGTGGGTCAGGCTGGCAACCACCGTTGCGCTGTCCACTGCCGCGGATCCGCCCTGAAAGGCCGCCCCCGCTCCGGCAATCCGCCAGAACCGCCGCTGGTCGGCGGCTTTTTGCGCTTCATGGCCCGGCATTGCCTGTCTCCGCCTCAAGCCGCGCATCGCGGATGTCGAGACCCGATTGCCAAAGCACAACAAGCCCAATGCCGACCACAAAGATAATCGTGAGGATATAGCTGAAGAGGATCATCAGAAGCGCCGGCTCGTCAGCAACCCCAAGTGCCTTGAGCGCAAAGCCCGCTCCGAAAACAAATCCCGCCGGAATCCGCACAAACCGCCCGAGGACCATGGCAAAGCCTGCAAAAACCATGAGAAACAGGTAGTCCCAGGGTCTCAGCACCACACCCGCCGCAAATCCTGCCCAGAGAAAATGCGTCGCCGCCACCAGCTTGCCCGCGACGGCGGCAGTGATTGCCGCGATGCGCCGCGCACGCGCCCTTGGCCAGACGATGCCCGCGCCAAGTGACGCCCGCAGCCCGGGGCCGTCCGCGCCCATGCGCCCGCTGATCCAGTCGAAGAGACCGTTGATCAGCGGTTCCCTGCGGGTGAAGAGGCTGCGGAAACGAAAGAGCCCCCAAAGCAGCCCGCCGAACAGCAGAAGATTCACGGCGCCCGCAACGCTGAGGCCGAGGCGCAGGTCCCCATCAATCTGCGGAATGCGCCCCGCCGCAGCCACCGCACCGGCGAAAAGCGCAAACACGACGCCGTCAAGAAACCGCGCAATGATTGCTGTCGAAAGAACCGTGCCCATTTTCAACCCGTGCAGGCGCGCAATCAGCCAGGCCCGAACCAGCGGGCTGACGCCCAGCGGCACAAGCACGTTCACGCCGTATCCCGCGAGCAGCGCACCTGTCAGCGGCAGCGTGCCAACCGGCTTCACGTCATAAAGGATCTGCCGCCACTTCCAGCCGCTCAGCAGCTGTTCCAGCAGGATCGTGGCGGCCAGCACAAACAGCCAAACCGGATTGGCATGGCGCAACCCGTCGAGGAAGCGAACGAAGTCGAGGCTCCCGTACAGCCAGAAGATCAGCCAGAGCGCCAATCCTGCCCCCAAGACGGGAAGAAGCCAGCGTTTGATGAAAAGTCCCATGCCGATCCTGCTTGCAGCCCTCGCCTGCCAGACATGCTACCCTCCGTATCATGGTACGGAGTCAATGATTCATCCGGAGAGGAGGCTGCCATGACAGCATTGACGATCGGAAAAGCCGCCCATTCTGCGGGGATCGGAGTGGAGACTATCCGTTTCTATGAGCGCAAGGGGCTGATCCGCCAGCCGCCGCGGCCAAGTGCAGGCGGCCCGCGTGACTATGGCGGCGGGACATTGCAGCGGCTCAGGTTCATTACCGGGGCCAAGCGGCTCGGGTTTTCGCTGGCAGAGACGGCTGGCCTGCTGGCGCTGCTGGAGGCGCCCGGTGTAAGCTGCAAGGATGTGCAGGCACAAGCCAAAGCCAAGCGCGGCGAAGTGCAAGCCAAGATCGAAGGTTTGATCCGCATCCGGGAGTCGCTTGACCGCCTCGTTGACGCCTGCCCTGGAGAGGGAAGCCTTGCTGACTGTGCAATCCTTGAGGCAATCGAGAGTGCTGAGAATTCAGAAGGCACTTCCTGAAAAGAAATGCCTGTTCATGATGACGGCGTGATGACAGTTTACCAGGGCTGGGCAGGAAGCGGTTTCGTGACCGCAGCGGATGAATGGTTTTCGTAAATGCCGTTCTCTGCCCGTCGTTGCTTGAATATGTTGGCGGGTAAACTAAGCGGTAAGACATAACGTTCTGAGGACTTTTTGAGCCCTTCCCCTAGGCTTCGCGCCGGAATGGCTGGCAATGTGCAGTGCAATGAATACATACTTCGGCCTCAATATGCCTGCCTGGCAATTTGCCCGCAACACCATGGTTGTCAGTTGCGCAGGCCTGTTTCCGCTACTGCTCCTCTATATCGCCCTCACTCCGGGCTTCGGGGCGTTGCTGCTGAGTAGCGGGCCCGCGTTCAGCCGGTTTCTGCGGCAGGTCGTGACAAACGGTTTACCTGTTGTATTTGCCGTCAACTACGTGAGCTTTATTCTTTTTGCCGTAGTTGCCGACAAACAGCGAGAAAGAGCCGTGCCGGCCCGTATCCTCCTGATCGACCTGCCTGCAAGGGTCGTCATTTTTGTCCTGCTGCATGGGGTAATCTATTTCGTCTCGGCGGACTGGTTCGGCTCGTTCGGAGGGGATCACTGGCAGGCGTTGCAGGTGGTTGGGCCCACACTTGTCCGGTCCGCCTTTTTTGAGAACATTTCCGGTGTATACCTTTACGCGACGCTGGTCAGCGCCTTGCCCCTATACGCAACAGTGATCGACAGCAGTCTTGAAAGGGGCTCCGGGCGATGGGAATGGCTGCGCGGCTTGGTATACAAGCTGCCGGGCAAGTTCGGGCCGATCCTGCTAGCGCTGGCTTTCTTCGGTTTATTCACACTGGCATTGACGGGTGCCGCAGCATTGATCATGAAACTGCAATCGGTTTGGATCTGAGGCGCACGGATCCTTCAGCGCATGAAGTGCATAGCGGGTTTGAGCGGTGGCGGGCAGTGCTGCAACGGCCGGCAGCGCCGCTGCAAATGTGAACGCCGCGCATGATGAGTGATCCGTACCGGGTTTGCGGGTGGCACCGGATCAGCGGCGCGGCGTTCGACGCCTCAAGGTGAGTTTCAGCGCTTCTGGTGCGGCTTCGATGCTGCGTCGGTCAATTCAGCATCATGGCTCCGATTGTGTACATTCCGTCAGCGCCCTTGAGCAGCATGAGGGTAACCTTGTCGCTGAGTGCAACGTCTCCCACGATTTGCGCGTCGGCCAGGAGTGGCAAGTCCATCGTCATGCCGGGCCAGCCGATATCGGGAATGGGGTCGTGGCTGACATTTACGGAGCCATCGCTGATCGAGTTGACGACGGCGGTGGCGTGTACTGCGCCCTCCATCTGGCTATCACTCATGTGCATGCCGGAGTGATCCATGCTGTGGGTTGTTTGAGCCAAAGCGCCGCTGGCGCAAAAGGCAAGGACGATGCTGGAGAAGGGAAAGTTTTTCACTGGATTTTCTCTCAAGGGTTAGAGTTTCGTGTGTTTCATTCGGCCGGAACGGCCGTTTCGCCCGCTGGTAATAGGCTGCCGATATCGCGATTGACGCGCCGCAAAGCCAGACGCTTCCAGATGACGAAGATTGCGGGGACGACGAAGAGCGTCAGCAACGTTGCCGTGACCATGCCTCCGACCATCGGCGCCGCAATGCGTTGCATGATTTCTGATCCGGTGCCGTGGCCGTACATGATCGGGATTAGACCGGCAAAAATCGTCGCAACCGTCATCACTTTCGGGCGCACGCGCAGCAGTGCGCCCTCGAACACTGCTTCTTCAATATCGAGTGGCGCCAGCCTCCGGTTCTCCGAGATGGCAAGCTTCTTTCGCTTCTCCCTAGCCAGATTGAGATACAGAAGCATAACGATGGCGGTCTCGACGGCGACCCCGGCCAGTGCAATGAAGCCCACCAGAACGGCGACCGAAATGTCGAAGCCGAGGTGCCACAGGAACCAGACCCCGCCCGCCAGAGCTACTGGCAGTGCGGCAAGGATGATGCCCACCTCGATCACGCGGTTGAACGCCAGGAACAGCATCAGCGTGATGAGCAGCAGCGTGGCAGGTGCCACCACCGTCAGCCGCTGCTGCATCCGCTGAATGTATTCGTGTCAGATGGCTATCAAGTTTTCCTCCGCCCGTTTCGTGATCGTGAAGAGACCGGCGCAGATTTGCGCGGGTGGGGTTTCAGCAAGAAGGGGAAGAATAATGCGGTTATCACTTACAACAATAGCAGCCACGGTCGTGACGTTGGCGACAGTACCTGCTCTGGCAGGTAGTGAGTTGGACACGGCCCTGGCGAACGGCGGCAACAGGTTGAATTCGGATCAAATTGCCGATCTTATCGTCGGGAAACGTGTAACCGCCAGAGCCGGGGACAAGACGTTTGAATTCTACTATGATCCTGCCAATGTGTTGAGCGGCGCGTTGGAAGGCGGCGGCGTCTGTCAGGTGAAGTTCAGTTCACGAACTTTTCCTTCCAGATCAGGTCTGCGTATCCATGGCCAAGGACAAAGGCCGGTATCGCTGCCTGAGTGTGGTCAGATTGGGCGATGCGCCGCCCCCATTCCAGCTCACTGGGAAGGGGGCGGTGTCAGATCACATCGAGACTATTCCAATTTACCCGACGTTCGTAGACAAAACGCAGCCGCCTCGGCGAATTTGGGGTCGCTAATACGCCTTCCACACAGCCGTGTCGGTGGTTTGGAATAGAGTTTTCGGGTCGACACCACCAAGAATGGTCCCCGTTCGGTGTTTGGGGAACTAAGGACTCTGACTGGATCGTTTCAACGCAGAATTCAATCGCAGCTTCAGTAGCCGGCCTTGATCCGCATCAGTCGCTTGCTCCTGTAATGCTCGCGTCCACAGAGAATGTCCGGAGACAGCCTGATCGAGGACAGCAACTTCGCCTATCTCGATCACGCCTTCACCTGGGAGACCGCATTCCCCGGCGTCTTTGCCGAAGGCGGCTTCGACGTGGTCCTGGGCAATCCGCCCTATGTGCGGATGGAATTCCTGAAGTTGCTGAAACCCTATCTGGAAAAGCGCTATGAGGTCGTTTCTGACCGGGCGGATCTTTACTGCTATTTCTACGAGCGTGGCCTGCGCCTCCTGAAACCGGGCGGGCGCTTGGGCTATATTTCCTCGAACACCTGTTTTAAGACCGGCTCTGGGAAGCCCCTGCGCGAATATCGACACCTGCACTATGGCGACTGCGACGCCGGTTGAAGCAGGAGCCATCCAGCCCATCAGGAAGGTCCCGCCTCCTGTGAATTCGACGCCTGATCCATTCTGCAGCCCCGGCGAACGACCGGTTTTCTCGCTGTGCGGCAACACCGAGTTTATTGCCTGTGCAGCATTTTCCACGCTGCGAGCGCGCGCAGCGAGAAAATCGAATTCACAGAATGGGCTCTCAGTCAGATTTCGCCACGCGACACATGAACGGCTGCTTTGTTGAATCCGCAAGGGCACAGATGTTGACCAAAGGTACACGGTAGATATTTTTGCCAGATGAATGAAGGATCTCTTTTGCGGCGAGGGGTCAGAGGCTGGCAAAAGCGCGGTCGAGGCCGTCGTGGACCTGATCGACGTTCGCCAGCGACAGGCACATCGGCGGCACCATGCGCAGGCAGGACTGGTAGGCGCCTGATTTTGAAAGGATAATCCCGCTATCGCGTGTCGCCTCAAAAACGGCGGCAGTGGTTTGCGGATCCGGCTCCTTGGTCTTGCGGTCCTTGACCATTTCAATCGCCAGCATCAGGCCGCGGCCGCGCACGTCGCCGATCGCCGGGTGTTTTTCCTTCAGCGCGTGCAAGCGTTCCAAGAGGGCGGCGCCGACGGTGCGGGCGTTTTCCTGCACCTTGTCTTCCTTGAGGACCTGCAGCACGGCACGGCCGGCAGCGCAGGAGGTCGGGTTGGCGCCATAGGTGTGGAACATGAATTTCTCCGCCATCGGGGCGGCGATTTCCTTGCGCGCGACTACGGCGCCCAGGGGAAAGCCGTTGCCGATGCCCTTGGCCATCACCACAATGTCGGGGATCACGCCATCGGCCTCGAACCCCCACATGTGATCGCCGGTGCGCCCGAACCCGGCCTGGACTTCATCCGCAATCAGCAACCCGCCTGCCGCGCGGACCCGTTCGGCGGCGCCGGACATGTATCCTTTGGGCATCTCAATTATGCCGCCGTAGCCTTGCACGCTTTCGATGAACATGCCCGCGATCCGCCCGGTGGTGGCGGTGTGGATGGTGCGCTCGATCTCGTCCAGATAGGGATCAACGCCTGCGCCGAAGATGCCACGGTATTGGTTGGGTTCCGCCACGAAGGCCACGTTGCCCGGCATGCCAGGGTGGCGCCAGCCGGAAATGCCGGTGATCGACTGCGCCGCCGCCGTGGGCCCGTGATAGGCGGAGCGCAGGGCCAGCAAGTCCAGATTGCCGGTATAGCTGCGCGCCATGGTCATCGCCAGATCAATCGCCTCGGAGCCGGAATTGGTGAAATGCACCACCCATTCGATATCGCCGTTGGGGTTCGGCATGGTGGCCGCCAGTTCCTCGGCAAAGTGGGCCGGGACGGGGTGATAGAACATGGTGGTGCAATGGGTCAGCTCCTGCGCCTGTTCCATCGCGGCTGCGACCACCTTGGGGTGGGAATGGCCGACGGAGATGCAGACGTTCATGCCCAGAAGGTCGGTGTATTTGCGCCCCTCCACATCCCACAGGTACTGCATCGAGCCCTTCTTGAAGACCATCGGGTCCTTGAAGGGGATGAATTTGCGCTGGCTTGCGGCGTAATAGTTATCGCGCCGTTCAGCGGTCTCAGTCAGGGTCCAATCCGTGTGCAGGGTCATGTCTTTCCTCCCTCGATCTCTGCGGTGCGGCGGGCGACAAAATCGTCCAGCGCCGCGCGTATTCCGGTGTCCATTGATGGTTGTTCGTAAGTCTCGAGCAGCTGTTTCACCCGGGCGCTGGCGCGCTCGTGCTGCCATTCGGCGCCTTCGGCGGCCCATTGTTCATACGTGCCGTTGTCCGACATATCGCCCATCCAAAAGGCGGTTTGGTAGTTGTCCTGGGTGTGCTGGGCGCCGAGGAAATGGCCGCCGGGCTCCACCTCGAAAAACGCATCCATCGCCTGCGCGGCTTCAGAGAAATCGACGCCGCCGATGAACCGCTGCATGGCCGAGCAGCGGTCGGCGTCCATCACGATCTTCTCGTAACCGGTGGTCAGCAGCCCCTCCAGGCAGCCGGTGGCGTGGATGATGAAGTTGACGCCCGCCAGTGCGGCCCCCATCAGCTGCGCCTGGCTTTCATAGCCGGCTTGCGCGTCCGGCACCTTGGCCGCGGTCAGCCCGCCGACCGAGTGGAACGGCAGGCCCAGCCGGTCCGCCAGCGTCTTGGCGCACATCTGGAACTGGGTGCCTTCGGGGGTGCCGAAGGTGGGCGCGCCGGTCTTGAGGCTGATGGGGGAAAAGAAGGTGCCGAATGCCGCAGGCGCGCCGGGGCGGATCAGCTGGATCAGCGCGACGGAGGCCATCACTTCGGCCAGCACCTGCGCCAGGGTGGCCGCGACGGAAACCGGCGACATCGCGCCGCCCAGCACAAAGGGCGAGACCACGGTGCATTGCCTGGCCTGCGCGTATTCCTTCAGTGCCCACAGCATGGTTTCATCCATCACCAAGGGCGCGTTGGTGTTGACCACGGAGTAAAGCACGCAGTTGTTGTCAACGAACTCCTGCCCCATGGCGATGCGGCACATCTCGATGGTGTCGCGGGCGCGTTCTGGCGCGGTGACGGCACCCATGAAGGGTTTGTCGTTCATCGTCAGGTGGGTGTGCGCCATATGCAGGTGGCGCAGTTCTACGGCCACATCAACAGGCTCCACCACCACTCCGCCGGAATGGTTCACCGCGCCCAATTGGTGGTGCAGCCTGGTGATGTTCCGGAAATCCTCCAGCGTGGCATAGCGGCGGCCCTTTTCCATGTCATGCACGAAAGGCGGGCCGAAGCTGGGGGCGTAGACCTGCGCATCTCCGCCGATCTGAACCGAACGCTCCGCGTTGCGGGCGTGCTGGGTAAAGACGCGGGGGGCGGTCTTGATCTTGTCGCGGCACCAGCCGGGATCGAACCGGACCCGCTCACCGTCGACCCGGGCGCCGTGTTTGCGGAACAGCTCCAGCGTTTCGGGATCGCCGCGAAAGTCCATGCCGATCTCATCCAGGATGCGGTCGGCGTTGCGTTCGATGATGGCAACGGCCTCGTCATTGATCAGGCTGACTAGGCCGGTTTTGCGGATCGTATAGGGCGCGGCCAGCGCGCCCTGGGCGGCGCGGGCGGCCATGCGCTCTTGCCGTCCGGAGCGGCGGGAGGGTGTGCGGGCCATTGGGGCCTCCGTTGCGGTCATGTCTGGCACTAGACATGGCAAGGAAGCCGTAGCCTGCACAGCAAAACCATACAGCATTAGTTTCATTAATGATGCAGATTAGGCGGGGTAGATAACATGGTCCGCGGCGCGGGGCAGCAGCCGCTTCAAACTTTGCTGCAGCAGGCGGCGGCTTTCCTGCGCGACCTGGGCGGGGATATCGCCCATTTCCCCGGCGCGGTGGATCGCCACAATGGCGCGTTTGAAGCCGGCAAAGGGCAGCGGTTCGATCCGCAGGGCCATGCCTTCGGCAATTGCATCGATCAGCAGCGAAGGCGTCAGGATGGCATAGCATTTGCCGGTGATCACCCCCGCCACCACCATCGATGCGCGGTCAGCTTCCATAGAGCGCGGCAGGTTCAGACGGCAGCGCTGCAGGTGCTGGTCGGTGCGGCGCCCGACCGGCGCATCGGCGCTGAAGCGGACCAGGGACAGACGTTCGGACAGGGCGTGAATGTCATCCGTGGGGCCATCGTAATCCGTTGGTAAAACGAGAAAAAATGGCTCTTCCAGAATGGGCGTGCAGGTGTAATCCGTCAGATCGAACTGCGGATCCGAGGTGATAGCGATATCGATGCTGCGGTCGTTTAATGCCGCCTGATGGTCGGTGGCCAGCCCCGCCGACAGGCTGAGTTCCGGGATCCCCAGACCGCCGCGCACCATATCGAGCAGGCCGGGCGTCAGCGTGGTGGCAATCGAGGCCAGCAAGGCCACCCGCAGGATCGGGATCGAGCTGGATTGCACATGGCGCAGCTCGGAGCGCAGATCCTCCACTTCGCTGAGGATACGGAAGGCGCGGCGGCGCAGGATCTCGCCCGCGTGGGTCAGCTCCAGCGGGCGGCGGGCGCGGTTGAACAGCGGCGCGTCCAGCGCCCATTCCAGCTTTTTCAGCTGCTGGGAAACCGCCGATTGTGTCATCCCCAGGGCCGCCGCCGCCGCGGTCACATGGCGGGAGTCGGCCACGGCCATGAACACCTCCAGCGCGCGCAGCAGGTTAACATCCGATTCCGCCTGCGTTTTCTTCATTGTTTCTGACTTTCATTAGTCTTTCTAATTGTCGGAGCAAATTCTTGTGCTGCACCCGCGCCCAAGTCAATCCTGCGTCAAACATCTGGGAGTGCCGGGCATGGCGCGAGTTATCATCATAGGCGGCGGCGCGATCGGGCTGGGGCTGGCCTATCACCTGGCCGGGCGGGCCGAGGTCACGGTGCTGGAGCGCAACCAGCTGACCAGCGGCACCAGCTGGCATGCTGCGGGTATTGTCGGGCCGCTGCGGGCAACGCCGAACATGACCAAGCTGGCGATGTATGCGGGGCAGCTGTTCCCCAAGTTGGAAGAAGAGGCAGGCCTGTCGACTGGCTACCGCCGGACCGGCGGCTACTGGATTGCGCGTGAAGAGGCGCGGATGGATGAGCTGCACCGCATTGCGGCCCTGGGGCGGCATTTCGGGCTGACGCCTTCCATCGTCGGGGCGGGCGGGATTGATGTGCCGGGGCTGGATTTGCGGGGTGTCACCGGTGCCTTGCGGGTCGAGGAAGACGCCAATGTGAACCCGGTGGACCTGTGCATGGCCTATGCCAAGGCAGCCCGTGCCAAGGGCGCCGTAATCCGCGAGGGCGAGCAGGTGGAAGCATTGCTGATCGAGAACGGCAGCTGCAAGGGCGTGCGTCTGGCGGATGGGTCGGAGCTGCTGGCGGATCAGGTGGCGCTGTGTGCGGGCGCGTGGTCGAAACGCCTCGCCGATGCTGCCGGGGTGGCGCTGCCGCTGCAGGCAGTCGAACACATGTATGCGGTGACCGAACCCATGCAGGGCCTGCCTCATCCCTATCCGGTGCTGCGCGACCTGGACCGCGGGATCTATGTGAAGGGCGACGCCGGTAAGCTGGTCTTTGGCGGCTTTGAGCCGCAGGCCAAGGTCTGGGATGCCTTCGGCCCCGAGGGCGACCGCCCGTTCTTGGAACTGCCCGAGGATTGGGACCAGTTCATGCCCTTTATGGAGGCGGCTCTGGCCTTGGTGCCTGCTTTGGAACGCGCCGGGATCCAGCACTTCATGAACGGGCCGGAAAGCTTCACCGCCGACACCCGCCCCTTGATCGGCCAGACGCCGGAGGTGGACGGGCTTTATGTGGCGGCGGGGATGAACTCGGTCGGGGTGATGTCCTCGGCCGGGGCGGGCCGGGTGCTGGCCGACTGGATGCTGGCGGGCGCGCCGCCGATGGACCTGTGGGAGGTGGATATCGCTCGCGTTGATCCATTGGCCGCCGGGCAGGCGCATATCGAAACCCGCATGGAAGAGGCGGTCAGCGATGCCTTTGCCCTGCATTGGCCGTTCAAGCAGCCGAAAGCAGGCCGGGGGCTGCGCAAATCTGCTCTGCATGACCGCTGGGCCGCGGCGGGGGCGCATTTCGGCCTGACGGCAGGCTGGGAGCGGGGCCTGTGGTACGCGCGGGACGACGGCGAACGGAACTTGCCCTATTCGGTCGGGGATCAGCCCTGGTATCTGATTGCCTGCCGCGAGGCAGCGGCGATGGCGCAGGGCGCGGTGATGCTGGACCTCTCCCCATTCGGCAAGTTCGATGCGCAGGGGCCGGGTGCGCTGGCTTTGATACAATACTTGGCGGCGGGCAATCTGGACGTGGAGGTGGGCCGCGCGGTCTATACGCCGCTGCTGAACGCCAAAGGCGGGATCGAGGCGGATGTGACCATCACCCGGTTGGCGGCGGATCATTTCCGGGTGACGTCCGGCGCGGCCACCCGGCGCAAGGATCTGGCCTGGCTGCGCCGCCACGCAGCGGGCCGGGATGTGCAGGTCCGGGATGTGACAGAACTGGAATCTGTGATCGGCGTCATGGGCGCCGGCGCGCGGGCGGTGCTGCAAGGTTTGGGCCGTGATGATTGGTGGGCCTTTCCCTTTGCCACCGCCCGCGACGTAAGTGTGGCCGGTCAGGCGGTGCGCGCAACCCGCGTGAGCTTTGTGGGCGAGCTGGGGTGGGAGCTGTCCGTCCCGGTTGCCGCTGCGGGCCAGGTGTTCGATGCGCTCAAATCTGCCGGGGTGCAGCCAATGGGTCATTTCGCGCTGGAGGCCTGCCGGATCGAAAAGGGCTTTCGCGCCTGGGGCCATGACCTGGGGCCGGAGATCACGCCGCTGGAGGCGGGACTGGGGTTTACAGTCGACTGGTCCAAGGAGTTTCTGGGCAAGGCTGCCCTTTCGGTGCAGAAGGAGGCCGGCCTCAGCCGCCGGATGGTCCTGTTCAACCTGCCCGGCCACCCGCTGGTGCTGCATGACGAGCCGGTGCTGGAAAATGGCCGCACCGTGGGCTTCACCACCTCCGGCGGGCGCGGTGCGCGCATGGGCCTGACGCTGGCGCTGGCATTGGTGGAGGTGCCGCCGGGCGAGACGCTGGCCCAGACCTGTGCACGGCAGTTTGAAATCGACATCGCAGGGCAGCGCTATGCCGCAGAGGCGCTGCGGCGCCCGCCCTTTGACCCTTCAGGCGAACGGATGAAAGCATGACCATCACAAACGCAAATGTCCTGATCATCGGCGGCGGCGCTATGGGGGTGTCGCTGATGTACCACCTGGCCAAGGCGGGCTGGAGCGACGTGGTGCTGACCGAGAAGAACGACCTCACCCATGGCTCCACCTGGCATGCAGCGGGCCTCTGCACCCATTTCGCCCATAACCCCACCATTCAGGAGCTGCGCGCGACGTCGGTGCGGCTTTACCGCGATATCCTGCCGGAAGAGACGGGGGACACCTGCGGTTTCCACCGCTCGGGCGCGATGCGGATCACCTCGAACCCGGACCGGATGGATGAGTTTGCACATGTCGCGGGTCTCAGCCGTTTTACCGGTTACGACCTGCAGATGCTGACGCCCGATGATGTGGCGCGGCTGCACCCGCTGGCCCGCACCGAAGGCATTCTCGGCGGGATTTTTGAGCCGGACGACGGCCATGTGGATCCGTCGCTGGCGACCAATGCGATGGCCAAGGCGGCGCGTGTCAAAGGCGCCACCGTCCTGCGCTATAACCCGGTCACTTCGATCCGGCGCGAAGAGGGCGTCTGGGTGGTGGAGACGAAAAAGACCACGATCCGCGCCAAGCACCTTGTCAATGCAGCAGGCACCTGGGGCTGGGAAGTCGGGCATATGATGGGGCTGAACATCCCCTCGGTTCCGGTGCTGCATCAGTATCTGGTGACGGATACGGTGCCCGCGGTGGCCGAACGCATCGCCAAGGGGTTGCCGGAACTGCCGATGATCCGCGACCCGGAAGAAAGCTGGTATGTGCGCCAGGAGCGCGACGGGCTGATTCTTGGACCGTATGAGAAAGACGCCCAGCCCTGGTCCATCGACGGCTGCCCGCCGGAGTTCGGCGCAGACCTGATGCCGCCGGATTTGGACCGGGTCGAACACATCATCATGGCGGCGATGGACCGCATCCCGGCACTGGAAACCGGCGGGGTGAAATCGGTGGTGAACGGTCCGATCACCTTTACCCCCGATGCCAACCCCTTGATCGGTCCGGCGCATGGGCTGGAAAACGCCTGGCTGCTGACCGGTTCCTCCATGGGTGTGATGGAGGGCGGCGGCGCGGGCTGGTTCCTGGCTTTTTGGATGACCCACGGCGCGCCGCCGATGGATGCGCTGGCAGTGGACAGCCGCCGGTTCGGCAGCTGGGCCGACCGCGATTACCGGGTGGAAAAGGCCATCGAGTGCTTCGGCCTGCAATTCGGCGTGCATTACCCGCATGAGGAACGCCCGGCCGCCCGCGGAAAACGCCTGTCGCCCATCCACGACTTGATGGTGGAACGCGGCGCGGTGATGGGCGCCGCTTATGGCTGGGAGCGGCCCAATTGGTTCTCGGACAAGGCTGGCGATGAGGCGGTGCCAAGCTTCCGCCGTTCCAACTGGTTCGCGCCGGTGGCGCAGGAATGCCAGACGGTTACGGAGGCTGTGGGTCTGGCGGATTTGTCGGTGTTCTCCAAGTTTGAGGTGACAGGCCCGGAGGCCCGCGCCTTTGCGGACTTGATCGGCGCCAATCGCGCGCCCAAGGCGGGGCGGATCGGCCTGACCCACGCGCTGACCCCGGCAGGCGGGACCCAGTCGGAGTTCACCGTAAGCGTGCTGGCGGAGGACCATATCTATCTGACTTCCGCCGCCGCGGCGGAGGAGATGGACGCGGACTTGCTGCGTGCCCGCTCCGCGGGGTTCGATGTTTCGATAACCAACGTCACCGAAGATTATGGTGTACTCGGTCTGATGGGCCCGAAATCACGCGATGTGCTGGCCGCGCTGACAGATGCCAATCTGACAGGCTTTCCCTGGTTGTCGGTGCGGGAAATCACCGTCGCGGGCATCCCGCTGCGCGCCCTTAGGGTCTCATACGCGGGCGAACTGGGCTGGGAGCTGCATGTGGAAGCTGCCCGGATGCCTGAGCTGTTCCTGGCGCTGGAGGCCGCGGGCCGGCCGCACGGGCTGGGCTTCTTCGGCGCCTATGCGATGAACGCGATGCGGCTGGAAAAAGGCTATCGCGCCTGGGGCGCGGATTTCACCACCGAGCGCACCCCGGCAGAGACCGGCGCGGGCCATATGATCAGGATGGACCATGACTTCACCGGCAAGGAGGCGCTGGCGCATCGGATGCAGGCGAAGGACCGCTGGGAGATGGTGCTGCTGGAGGTGGAGGCCGGAGAGGTTGACCCGTTTTATGCCCACGGCGTGCTGCAGGGGGGCCGGGTGGTGGGCATCGTGACCTCTGCCGCCCATGGCCACCGCACCGGCAAGACGCTGGCGCTGGCTTACTTGCGCGACCGGAGTGCGCGCAACGGGCTGACGGTGGAGCTGCTGGGAGCCCAGCTGCCTGCGCGGGTGCTGGAAGAGCCGCCGTTTGATCCGGGCAATGCACGGCTGAAAGGGTAGGCCGCCCGAGCCGGCCGGTGCCATCCGGGGCGGCAAACCTTTTTGCGAGGCTGCCGGACTGTCCGCAAGTGGCCCGCATGGGCCGCCGCGCTATGTGATGGGAGGCTATGGGTTGTTCCCGTCCGGTGCGTTTCGTGCCCCGGGCGGGCGCTGCGCGTGGCGGGACCCTGCGGGGCCGGCCTCCAGTGCCCGGCCTGATGAGGAGCGTTTCCCCATGATGACCAGTGCCCGGTTTGTGATTGTGCTTGGCGGCACGGGGTTTCTCGGCCGGCGGGTGGTGCGCCGGCTGCAGGAGCACGGCTGCCGGGTCAGCATCGGGACACGCTTCCCGGAGGCCGCGGCAGCGCGGAGCGGCTCTGGCAGCAACGGCATCCGGCTGGTCAAAACGGATCTGACAGACCCGGTGGGATTGGCACAGGCTCTGGCGGGCTTTGGGGCCGTGGTCAACTGCATCGGCTGTTACGCCGAAAGCCACGGCCAGAGTTTCCAGGACGTTCACGTCGATGGCGCCCAAAGAATTGCCCGGCAGGTGCGCCAGAACAACGGCCAGCGGCTGATCCACATTTCCGGGATCGGCGCCAGCCTGCATTCCCCGTCAGCCTATGTGCGGAGCCGTGCCGAAGGCGAGGCTGCCGTCCGCAGTATCTGCCCTGGTGCCATTGTGTTGCGGCCCAGCGTGATGTTCAGCCGCAGCGGCGCCTTTTTCGGCGACCTGCAGAAAATCGTTGACCGCCTGCCCGTGGTCCCGCTGTTCGGCACCGGGCGCACGCGGTTGCAGCCGGTCTGGGCGGGGGATGTGGCGGAAGCCGTCTGCCGGTTGCTCGACGGTCCGCGCGCGCGCAGAAGAGTGTTTGAGCTGGGCGGGCCGGATACCCTCACCTACCGCGGTATCCTGCAGCGCCTGGCGGCCCGTTCCGGCCGCCGCCGTGTGCTGCTGCCGGTGCCTTTTGCACTGTGGCGGATGGCAGCGGCGGTGCTTTGGGTGATGCGAAATCCGCCGCTGACCCAGGCGCAGGTCGCCTTGATGCGGCGGGACAATACCGCCGGCGAGGCCATGGCAGGCTTTGCCGATCTCGGTATCACGCCGCATTCGGCGATTGCCATGGGGCTGGTTTAAACACCGCTGCAAACCCCGCACCAGGCGCAACACCCGGTGCGGGGCAAAGGATCAGGCAAAGCTGACCCCGTTGCGGGCCATCGGCAGTTCCGTCACCCGCGGGCCGGACACCGCAATGGCATTGGCCAGGGCGGGGCCCGAGGGCGGTGTGCCCGGTTCGCCCACCCCGGTGGGGGCTTCGGCGGACGGCACGATGTGCACCTCGATGGCGGCAATATCACCGATCCGCAACGGCTCGTAATCCGGGAAGTTGAATTGGTCCACTTCGCCGTCCGTCAGGGTGATTTCGTTGCGCATCGCATGGCCAAGGCCATAGCCGATACCGCCCTCCATCTGCGCCTTGACCACATCCGGGTTGACCGCGATGCCGCAATCGACGGCGCAGGTGACTTTTTCAACCTGCACCCCGTCATCGGCGTTGCCCGAGATTTCCACCACCTCGGCCACATAGCTGCCAAAGCTTTTGTGGACAGCGATGCCCTGGCTGCGGCCCTCGGGGGGATGGCCCCAGTTGCCCTTGTCTGCGGCCAGTTTCAGTACCCCTGCCAAACGCTGCTGTTCCTGGCTGCCGCCTTCGCCTTCCAGCAACGCCAGCCGGAACTCCACAGGATCGCGGCCTGCGGCGCCGGCGGCCGCGTCCATCATGGTCTCCATCACATAGGCCGTGTGGGTGTGCCCGACCGAGCGCCACCACAGCACCGTGGTAGCCTTGGCCGTATCGCTGAGGCCGACGAACTGACCGGGGATCCGGTAAAGGCTGTCCGCCACCCCCTCAACCGAGCTGTGGTCGACGCCGTTATGCACAACCATACTCTCAAATGGTGTGCCCTTCATGATCGATTGCGCCGCAATGCGGTGGTCCCAGCCGGTGATCTCGCCCTCCGCATCCAAACCGACCCGCACCCGGTGCGCCACAGCGGGGCGGTAATAGCCGCCGGTGATGTCATCCTCACGCGACCAGACCAGCTTTACCGGGCGGGTACGGTCCGTCATGGCAAACGCCAGCGCCGCCTCCACCTGATAATCCGCCGTCGGGGTGGCGCGGCGTCCAAAGGAGCCGCCCGCGAACATTGTATTAATGCGGATCTTCTCCATCGGCAGCTGGAAGATCTGCGCCAGTGCCATATGCGGGCCGGTCGGCATCTGGGCTCCGTCATGCAGGGTGATGCCGCCGTCCGCGTCAGCCTCGATGGTGCAGGTCAGCGGCTCCATCGGCGCATGCGCCAGCAGCGGGAAATAAAAGGTCTGCTCGACCACCTTGCCGGCCTCGTCGATCAGCGCCGCGGTTGCGGCGTGATCGGCGCCGGTGACGTTATACTGCGGCTCCGCGTTCACAGCCGCCAGCAGCTCCGCGCGGATCTGGTCCGAGCTGCGGCTTTCGGCGGCGGAAAAATCCCACTCCACGGTGATCGCTTCACGCGCCTGGAAGGCGCCCCAGGTGTCCTCGGCATAGACCGCAACACCGGCCTTGTTGGGCAGGACGGCGGCGCGGATGTAGCCTTTGACTGCCTTGGCATCGCTGTCATCAAAACCGGCAGCCTGACCGCCCATGCGCGGGCTGCGGGCAATCACTACAACCATCTGGCCCGGCAGATGCAGGTCCATCGCATATTTCGCGGTGCCGTCGGTTTTTGGCAGGGAATCCTTGCGCTTCACCGCGGCATTGCCGATCAGGCGGAACTCGGCGGGGTCTTTCAGGCGCGGCTCGGCCGGGGCTTCCATCTGCGCGGCGGCGGCAACAAACTCCGCCAGCGGTGCCTCCTGGCCTGCCCCTTTGATTATGCCGCCCTCAATTGTCAGCCCGGCGGGGTCGGCCCCCCAGTCCTTGGCCGCTGCAGAGATCAGCATTTCCCGCGCGGCCGCCCCGGCCTGGCGGTACTGCATGAACGAATTCGCCATTGCGGTAGAGCCGCCGGTGCCCTGGAACGGCCCGAACGCCAGGTTGTTGTAACGCGAGGGATCGGAGGGCGCGAATTCATACTGGATGTCTTCGATCGGAACGCCCAGCTCCTCGGCGATCAGGGTGGTCAGGCCGGTGGCCGGTCCCTGGCCCTTCTCGAAATGCTTGACGATGGCGGTGACGGTGCCGTCGGCGTCGATCTTTACAAAGGGGTTCAGCTGGGCCGGAGCGGACCCGGCCGCCAGGGCGCCATCGGCGCGGGCGCCCACATAGAGGGCAGCGGCGGCGGCGGCAGCGCTTTTCAGAAAGCCGCGGCGGGAGGTGTTCAGGGTCATATCAGGCCTCCATCATGTCGGATGCGCGCAGGATCGCGGCGCGGATGCGCTGGTAGGTGGCGCAGCGGCAGGCATTGCCGTTCATGTATTCGTCGATCTCCTCGGCTGTCGGCTTGGGGTTTTCGCTCAGCAAGCCCACGGCAGACATGATCTGACCCGACTGGCAATAACCGCATTGCACCACGTCCAGCTCGACCCAGGCGGCCTGCACTGCTTGCGATACCTTCGACTCCAGCCCTTCGATGGTGGTGATTTCGGCACCTTCCACGTCCTCGATATAGGTCTGGCAGGCACGCACCGGCTCGCCGTCCAGGTGCACGGTGCAAGCCCCGCAAGACGCAACGCCGCAGCCGAATTTGGTGCCGGTCAGTTTCAGTTCATCCCGGATCACCCACAACAGCGGGGTGCCCGGCTCGGCCTCCACCTGATGTGTGTGACCGTTGAGTTTCAGTGACAATGCCATGGCTTTGGGGCCTCCCCTTGGCTGACGCAGCCGCCCGGTCCGGACCGGGGCGCTGCAGGTGCTGCGGTTATTCTAGCCTGCAACTTAGGGGCCGCGCGGCGGATCGCCGTGCCTGATCCTCCGGATGATCTGCCTGATCCTCCGCAGGGCCGGGATTGGCGGTTCAATGCCGGGGCATGGCGGGCTATGTTCAAACCCGACAGGGAGATACGCCATGGTGCCGCAGGATCTGATAAACGATGTCGCTTCTTATGTCCGCGAACAGGGCGGTCTGGAGACCGGCTGCGGAACCGGGGTTGACGGTCTCTTTGCCATCTGCCGCGAAAACCCGACCCGGTTCGAGGCGATCATATATGAGCCGATCATGTGTTTGGTTCTGCAAGGCGCCAAGGAGGCACAGCTGGACGACCGCAGGGTCCGCTACGGCGCGGGGATGTCGCTGATCGTCAGTCACGCGCTGCCGGTCAGTGCCGGGGTGACAGATGCAACCCCGGACCAGCCCTATGTCGCGCTGGCGCTGCGGCTGGACCTGGCCACTGCCCGCAGCCTCTATGACGAGATCGGCGCCGCGGAGGGGCAGGAACGGGCGTCGCATTCGATGAGCGTGGCAGACAGCGATGCGGCGCTGATTGATGCAATCGGACGGTTGTTCCGTTTGTCGCAGAACCCGGTTGAGGTCCAGGCGCTGGCACCCCTGGTGCTGAAGGAGATCCATTTCCGCCTGCTGCGCGCCCAGCACGGCGGCATGCTGCGGCAGCTGTTGCTGCACGAAAGTCCGGCCAGCCGGATTTCCAAGGCGATTGCGATGATCCGGGAGCGGTACAAGGCCCAGCTGCCGGTGGCGGATCTGGCGGCCGCAGCGGGGATGAGCCAGTCAACCTTTCATGAGCATTTCAAAACCCTGACCTCGACCACGCCGCTGCAGTACCAGAAGGAGCTGCGCCTGATGGAGGCCCGCCGCCTGCTGATCAGCGGCGGCACTTCGGTCGCGGCGGCGGCTTATGACGTGGGTTATGAAAGCCCGACACAGTTCAGCCGCGAATATGCCCGTAAATTCGGAGTGCCGCCGCGGGATGAAAAACCGCTGCCGGCTGCAGCGTCCTAGCGTCCTGTGGTTTTATGGCTGGATGCCGCCCAAGGCCCTTCTTGAACCCGCGCCTCGCGGAGGGTCCTGCCATAAAGCCCGCTGTAGGACCGCCCCAATGAGGACGCCGAGGAAAACCCGCAGCGCAGCGCGATCTGCTCCAGGCTCAAATTGGTTTCCTCGGACAGGTAGCGGGCGTGCTGAAGCCGCAGCATCTTGTTGTATTTGCCCGGCGTCATGCCCAATTCACGCTGAAAAGCGCGGGCCAGGGTGCGTTCGGACAGCGACACCCGCTTTGCCAGTTCGGCGGTGTTCAATGGTGTTTCGATGTTCTCCGCCATCAGGTTGGCGGCCTTCAGGATCTTGGCTGAGCCCTTCTGCTCCAGCCGTGCCGCGCCGCGGTTTAGTTCCGACTGGCGCGAGGGGTCATAGACAAACATGGTTGAGGCGCCAAAGGCCGCGGCAGATCCATAGAGGTCCTGGATGAGGCTCAGCATCATGTCGAGCGCAGTGCTGGCGCCGCCGCAGGTCAGGAACGCACCGGAGCGTACAAACCGCGCGGTGGAGACTTCGACCTTGGGGAAGGTTTCGGCAAAGGCGTCCAGCTCCTGCCAGTGGATCGTGGCAGTATGGCCGTTCAGCAGCCCTGCTGCGGCCAGCAGCCAGGCGGCGGTGTCCAGCGCCAGAACCATCTTGGCCCGCCGGGTGGCGGTTCTGAGTTTTGCAAGCAACGCCGGGCTGAGCTGTTCACGCACGCGGTAGCCCGCAACCAGCACCAGGGTGCGGTTGCCCGCGCTTTCGTCAAAGGCACCGTCCGGGGTGATCTGCAGCCCGCTGGAACTGCGTACCGGCGCCCCGTCCAAGGTGCTGACCCGCCAGCCTGCGGTGTCCTGGCCCGCATTCATCCGCACGTCCCGCAGCGGCTCCATGGCGCTGGCCAGCACCATGTTCGAAAAGCCGTCGAACAGCAGAAATTCGAAGATTGGCGGCTGATTTGACGGCATCTGTATGTTTTTTGACCAAAACTGTATAAACGTAGGGTCAATTCGTGGGCTAATCACAGCCGAAGTCAAGCCTCTTGACCACCCGCCGACGCTGAACCGACGCCCGCTCTCTAATCACTGATAGTCCCATGACAACTGCTCCCCTTCTCTGGCAGCCGGATCTTTCGGCGCGCCGCAAACCTCTGCTGTCTGGCTTCATGTTGCAGGCCTCTGCCGCTGCCGGCAGGGTGCTGGACAGCTATGCCGGTTTGCACGCCTGGTCGGTCGCACAGCCGCAGGCGTTCTGGCCGCTGGCCTGGGATTTCTGCGGGATGGCGGGGGACAAGGGTGCGGTGCCGCTGGTGGCGGATGCCGACCCGATGCAGGTGCGGTTCTTCCCCGAGGCGCGGCTGAACATCGTGGACACCTTCCTGAAAAACGCTGACGGGCGCGAAGCGATTGTTTTCATTGGCGAGGACGGCCGCCGCATGCACTGGACCCGTACGGAGCTGAAGCGCGAGGTCGAACAGCTTGCTGCCGCCCTGCGCGAGGCCGGGATTGCGGCGGGCGACCATGTTGCCGGCTATGTGCCGAACATGCCGCAGACTGTGGCGGCGATGCTGGCCACAGCTTCGCTGGGGGCGGTCTGGTCCTCCTGCGCGCCTGAGAGCGGGCCGGATGTGGTGGTGGACCGCTTCGGCCAGATCGCGCCCAAGCTGATGTTTGCCGCCGATGGCTATTTCTACAACGGCAAGACCTTCGGGACCCGCGCCGCCATTGCCGAGGTCGCGACCCGAGTGCCATCGATCCAGCAGATCGTGGTCTGGCCCTATGCAGGCGAGGCCGAGGATTTGCCCGAGGGGATGATGGCCTATGAGGCCTTCAAGCAGGCGGACGCCCCGGCGCTGGCCTGCCGTCCGATGGGCTTTCGCGATCCGCTCTATGTGATGTTTTCCTCCGGCACCACGGGCAAACCCAAGTGCATCGAGCATTCGGGCGGCGGCACCCTGCTGCGGATGCTGGTGGAGCAGCAGTTGCATTGCGACCTGGGCCCCGGCGACCGGATGTTCTATTACACCACCTGCAACTGGATGATGTGGAACTGGCAGGTGGCGGCGCTGGCGTCGGAGGCCTCTATCGTGCTGTTCGACGGCAACCCGGCGCATCCCGGCATCAGCCGGCTGTTCGACGTCGTGGAGGCCGAGAAAGTCACCCATTTTGGCATTTCCGCCAAATACATAGATGCCTCGCTGAAACGCCGGAACCGCCCGGTGGAGAGCCACGATCTGGCCGCCCTGCGGGTGGTTCTGTCCACCGGCTCGCCGCTCTCGCCCGAAGGCTTTGCCCATGTCTATGCCGACTGGAAGGCGGATGTGCAGCTGGCCTCGATCTGCGGCGGCACCGATATTCTGGGCTGTTTCATCGGCGGCTGCCCGGTGCTGCCGGTGCATCAGGGCGAGATCCAGGCGCCGATGCTGGGGCTGGATGTGGCGACCCTGAACGATCAGGGCGAGCCGGTTGAGGGCGTGGCAGGCGAGCTGGTCTGCCGCAATGCGCATCCGTCGATGCCAACGCGGTTTCTGAACGATCCCGGCAATGCCCGCTACCGTGCCAGCTACTTTGAAACCTATCCGAACATCTGGCGGCAGGGTGATTTCACCATCCGCACGGAGCATGGCGGTTTTGTCGTGCTTGGCCGCTCCGATGCAACTCTGAACCCCGGCGGCGTGCGGATTGGCACGGCGGAGATTTACCGGCAGCTCGACAAGATCGAGGAGGTCGCCGACGCAGTGGTTGTCGGCCATGCCCTCGACAATGATGTGCGGGTGGTGCTGTTTGTGGTGACCGCCGATGGTGCTGCGCTGGATGACGCTCTAACCACCCGAATCAAAACGGAAATCCGCAGAAACGCCTCGCCGCGCCATGTGCCCGCCAAGATCATTGCCGTCGCTGACATCCCCCGCACCAAATCCGGCAAGACCGCCGAACTGGCGGTGCGCGACGTGGTGAACAACCACCCCGTCCGCAACCTCTCCGGCCTCGCCAACCCGCACGCGCTGGAGCTGTTTGCGGATCACCCCGAATTGCAAGCTTAACCTCAAAGGAGCGAGACCATGCCCCTGACCATGAACCGAGACGTTTTCATCACATGCGCCGTGACCGGCTCTGGCGGCACCCAGGGCAAATCCCCCCACGTGCCGCGCTCGCCCAAAGAGATTGCCGAGTCGGCAATCAAGGCGGCCAAGGCCGGTGCGGCTGTCGTCCACTGCCACGTGCGCGACCCGGAAACCGGTGCACCGTCCCGGAAACTTGAGTTGTACCGGGAGCTTACCGACCGTATCCGCGATTCCGAGGTGGATGTGGTGCTGAACCTGACCGCCGGCATGGGCGGCGACATCGTCTTTGGCGGGGTTGAGAGCCCGTTCCCGGTCAACGAGGCGGCCACCGACATGATCGGTGCGACGGAGCGGATGGCCCATATCGCCGAATGCCTGCCGGAAATCTGCACCCTCGACTGCGGCACCATGAACTTTGCCGAGGCCGATTACGTCATGACCAACTTCCCCGGCATGCTGCGCACGATGGGCCGGATGATGACCGATCTGGGCGTGAAGCCCGAGATCGAGGCCTTTGACACCGGCCACCTGTGGTTTGCCAAGCAATTGGTAAAAGAGGGAATTCTGGAGTCGAACGCGCTGGTGCAGCTGTGCATGGGGGTGCCGTGGGGCGCGCCGAACGACCTGAACACTTTCATGGCGATGGTCAACAATGTGCCGTCCGATTGGACCTGGTCGGCGTTCTCCCTGGGCCGGGATCAGATGCCCTATGCCGCCGCTGCGGTGCTGGCGGGCGGCAATGTGCGTGTGGGCCTGGAGGACAACCTGTTCCTGGAGAAAGGCGTGTTGGCCACCAATGCGCAGCTGGTGGAGCGCGCAGCCGGTGTGATCGAGGGCATGGGTGCCCGGATCATCGGCCCCGAAGCGGTCCGCGAGAAGCTGGGCCTGACCAAGCGCGTGCCGGTGGCGCAGTAAGCGGAAATGCGGGGGTGCCATGCGTGCACCCCCTGTACACCCCCTGTGCACCGGCAGGCGCGCGGGGACGGCGATCAAAGGATAGATCATGAAAACAGCAGCAATCATCGGCGGCGGAGTCATCGGCGGCGGCTGGGCCGCGCGGTTCCTTCTGAACGGATGGAATGTGCGGGTGTTCGACCCGGACCCGGAAGCGGAACGCAAGATCAATGAGGTGCTGGCCAACGCCCGCCGTTCGCTGCCCTCGCTCTATGACAAGGCACTGCCGGCCGAAGGTGAACTGACCTTCCACGCAGAAATGGCTGAGGCCGTGGCGGGTGCGTTCTGGATCCAGGAAAGCGTGCCGGAACGGCTGGATCTGAAACATAAGATCCACGCGCAGATCCAGGCGCATGCGCCGTCCAGCGCGGTAATCGGCTCGTCTACCAGCGGTTTCAAGCCGTCGGAGCTGAATGCTGAGGGCGCCCGGGCCGTGGTGGCGCATCCGTTCAATCCGGTTTACCTGCTGCCGCTGGTCGAGCTGGTGGGCGATGCAGAGACTTGCGCGCGGGCCTCGGACCTGCTGCGCGAGGTGGGGATGTACCCGCTGACCGTGCGCAAGGAGATCGACGCCCATATCGCCGACCGGCTGCTGGAAGCGGTCTGGCGCGAGGGCCTGTGGCTGATCAAAGACGGCATCTGCACCACCGAAGAGCTGGACGAGTCGATCCGCATGGGCTTTGGCCTCCGCTGGGCGCAGATGGGGCTGTTCGAGACCTACCGGATCGCAGGCGGCGAGGCGGGCATGAAGCACTTCATGGCGCAGTTCGGCCCGGCGCTGGAGTGGCCCTGGACCAAGCTGATGGATGTGCCGGAGTTCACCGAGGAGCTGGTGGACCTGATCGCAGGCCAGTCGGATGCGCAGTCCGGCCATATGCCGATCCGCGCGCTGGAGCGTCTGCGCGACGACAACCTGGTCGGCATGATGCGGGCGCTGAAGAAATCCGGCAGCGGCGCCGGCGGTGTCATCAACACCCATGAGGCAACGCTACCCGTGCCGGAAGCGGTGGAGCTGCCGGTCACCGTCAGCCGTCCTGTGCCGCAGAGCTGGACCGATTACAACGGCCACATGAACGAGGCGCATTACACCGAGGCCTCGGCCCAGGCGACCGACCGCTTCATGGAGATGATCGGCTGCGATGCGGAGTACATCGCCGCGGGCGGCAGCTATTTCACCGTCGAGAACCATGTGCGGTTCCTGGACGAGCTGCATGAGGGCGATGCGCTGACCGTCACCACCCAGGTGCTGCGGGGGACCGGCAAGAAGATGCATCTGTTCCACCGCCTGCACGGCCCGGAGGGCAAGCTGGCGGCGACGGTGGAAACGCTGCTTTTGCATATGGACCTGAACGCGCGCGGCACCTCGCTGCCGTCACCGGAGGTCGCCGACAACCTGGCAAGTTTTGCCGCCGCCCACGCCGGGCTGGCATTGCCGGAGGGCGCCGGGCGCCACGTCGGCCAGCGCGGGTAACTTGGGAGCCGGCAGTTTGCGGCTGCCGGCTTTCCGCGTGCGGGCCGGGTCTCCTCCCCGATCCGGTCCGCAATTTGCCCGCCGCAGAGGCGGCACCCCGGGGGAGGGATTTTCCGGACAGCTGTGCAAACGGGAGGGCTTCATCCCGTCTGCACGGACCGGGCAGCTTTCCTGGGGGGAGGATCCGGGGAGCGCAAGTGTATAGGGACAAAGGGAGGACCAAATGTCCGAGAGCAATTCCAACAGCCACCTGGTGGCGAAATCCGGTTTCTTTACCGGTCTGCATCCGGGGATGGGCATCGCCGCCAAGGCGATGATCGCCGCCTTTGTGATTTTCACGGTTTTGAACGTGGAGTTCGCAGGCGGCCTGTATAAATCGGTGCGCAGCTGGATCGAAGGCGGGCTCAGCTGGTATTACATTTCGGTTCTGGCCGGGATCGTGTTTTTCTGCTTTTTCCTGATGTTCTCGAAGTTCGGCAGCCTGCGGCTGGGGGATGACGATTCACGTCCCGAGTTCAGCAATTTCAGCTGGTTTGCGATGCTGTTCTCGGCCGGCATCGGCATCGGCATCCTGTTCTTCGGCGTGGCCGAGCCGATTTTCTACTTTGATAACTCGGCGGTCTGGGGCTATCCGAACAACCCCCATGCCGAGCTGGCGGGCCATTCGGACATGGACATGCAGCGCGCGGTTGACGCGATGCGGGTGACCTATTTCCACTGGGGGTTCCACGGCTGGGCCTTGTATGTGATCGTCGGGCTGTGCCTTGCCTATTTCGGTTTCCGCAAGAAGCTGCCGCTGACCATCCGGTCGGCGTTTTATCCGTTGATCGGTGACAGGATCTATGGCCCCTGGGGGCATTGCATCGACCTGCTGGCAGTGTTCGGCTCGGTCTTTGGCATCGCGACTTCGCTGGGGCTGGGCACCAGCCAGATGGCCACCGGCCTCAATGTGCTGTTCGGGCTGGAGCCGACGATGACGCTGAAGATCGTGCTGATCGTGGTCGTGACCATCATCGCCACCGCCTCGACCGTTTCGGGCGTCGGCAAGGGTATCCGGATCATCTCCGAATGGAACATCTGGCTGTCGATGTTCCTGCTGCTGGCTTTTGTGGTGATCGGGCCGGTCAAGTGGCTGCTCGGCTTCTATGTGACCACGCTGGGCGATTACATCTGGAACTTCATCCCGATGGGTTTCTGGACCGCGAGCTCGGATGAGAACATCGCCTGGCAGGGCGGCTGGACCATCTTCT
Source organism: Leisingera sp. F5 (assembly GCF_001593695.1). NCBI lineage: Bacteria > Pseudomonadati > Pseudomonadota > Alphaproteobacteria > Rhodobacterales > Roseobacteraceae > Leisingera > Leisingera sp. F5. The sequence continues at coordinate 57,058 of NZ_LUKH01000018.1, forward strand.
ACTGGGGCTGGTGGATCGCATGGGCGCCGATGGTGGGCATGTTCATCGCCCGCATTTCGCGCGGGCGCACCATCCGCGAGTTCATGGTGGGCGTGCTGTTTGTCCCGACAGCAATCGGCTTCTTCTGGCTTTGCATGTTCGGCGGCAATGCGATCTGGCAGGAAATGAACATGGGCGCCGGCCCGGCTGCGGAAGGCGGCGCGGGCGTGATCCAGACCGTGCGTGACTGGGATCTGCCTGCGGCGCTTTATGGCACCATCGGCAATCTGGGCGCCACTTCCTGGCTCGGCGACCTGAGCTGGACCGCTTGGCCGCTGTCGGCGCTGGCAACGCTGCTGCTGTTCTCGTGGTTTGTGACCTCGGCGGACTCCGGCACGCTGGTGATCACCACCATGCTGTCGATGGGGGATGACAACCCGCCGAAGAAGTTCCGCATCATCTGGGGCGCCGGCATTGGCGCCACTGCGATTGTGCTGCTGATGGCAGGCGGTCTTGGCGCCTTGCAGACCGCGTCGATTGCGGCGGCCTTCCCGATTTCCTTTGTGATCATCGGGATGACCGTAGGGCTTTATAAATCACTGAAAACCGACCCGTCGGCGGCACCGATCAGCGAGGCGGGGCCTGCGCCGGACGGCACAAGGATTACGCAGGATCTGCACGCCTGAGGCGGCTCAGGCCGCTGAAACAAAAGGTGCCGGGCCTAAGAAAGGCCCGGCACGCAAAAATTGTCAGCTGACAATCTTTTCAGTCTGCATCAGTCGCAGGCGGCGGTGACGATGATTTCCACCTTTAGGATTTCGCGCGCCAGCTTGGCCTCGCCGCAGGCGCGGGCGGGTGCGTGGCCTTCGGGGACCCAGGCGTTCCAGACTTCATTCAGCTCAGCAAAATAGCTCATGTCGGACAGCCAGATCACGGTTTGCAGCAGGCGGGTCTTGTCGCTGCCGGCCTCAGCCAGCAGGGCGTCGACTTTGGCCAGGATCTCGCGGGTTTGATCTGCGGCAGTTTCGGCCTCGGAAACCTGGCCGCTGAAGTAGGCAACACCGTTATGCTTGACGATCTTGCTGGAGCGGGCGGTGGTGCCGGAACGGGTGATGGTCATGGTTTGGTGCCTCTCATTTGCAGGGATGAGGCGGTCATAACGGCAGAGCGGCAGGGCTGAAAGGGTGAAACGGGATGTGCCGGGGCATGGCCAGTCTCGGGCCGCGCCCCGGTACGGCGGTGTCAGAGTTTGATCACCGCCATCTTGTCCTGGGTCATGTCATGCATGGTGTAACCGATGCCGCCGGTGTTGTAGCCGGATTGGCGGCGGCCAGCGAAGGGCATCCAATCGACGCGGAAGGCGGTGTGGTCGTTGACCATCACGGCCGTGGCATCCAGCTGCTGCACAGCCTGCATCGCGGTGTCCAGGCTTTTGGTGAAGACCGCGGCCTGAAACGCGACGGGCAGGCTGTTGGCAATCTCAATCGCTTGCGGGATGCTGGCGGAGCTGTAGACGCAGATCACCGGGCCGAAGATTTCCTGCTGCGATACGCGGGCCTCGGCAGGCGGGTCCAGCAGCACAGTGGGGGCATAGGTGGTCTCGCCCAGGCGCTTGCCGCCGGTCAGGACCTTGGCGCCGCCCTGCACGGCTTCATTCACCCAGTCCTCGACACGGTCAACCTCGGCAGGACGGATCAGCGGGCCGCAATCAACGCTTGGATCGGTGGCATCGCCGACTTTCAGCGCCTGTGCGGCCTGGGCCAGCCTCTGCGCAATTTCTTCGGCCTTGGCGGCAGGCGCAAACACCCGCTGGACCGAAACACAGACCTGGCCGGAATGGTAGAAACCGCCCTTGGCCAGCGCCGGGATCATTGCGTCAATGTCTGCATCCTCTGCCACGATCACCGGGGCGGCGCCGCCGTGTTCCAGCGCGCAGCGGGTGCCGGGGGCGAGTTTGGAGCGCAGCATCCAGCCGACCCGGGCAGAGCCGATGAAGGAGAAGAATCCGACGCGGGCGTCGGTGATCATCTGCTCGGCCACCTCGTTGCTGCAGACCACCGAACGGCACCAGTCTTGCGGCAGCCCGGCCTCGTGCAGCATCGCAACAAAGGTCTGGCACGACAGCGGCGTGTCCCCTGCGGGTTTTACGATCACCGGGCAGCCGGTGGCGACGGCCGGCGCCACCTGATGCACGATCAGGTTCAGCGGGTGATTGAAGGCGCTGGCCGCCACCACCACCCCGATCGGCTCGCGCTGGGTAAAGGCGATGCGGCCGGCGCCTGCCTCGGTCAGGCCCATCGGGATTTCCCGCCCCGTCATCTGGCCGATCTCATGCACACACAGCTCCACCCCGTCGATGGCGCGTTTGACCTCGACGCGGGCGTCCACCAGCGGCTTGCCGCCCTCGCTGGCGATCAGCAAGGCCAGCTCGTCAAACCGCGCCTCCATCAGCCGGGCGGTTTTCTTTAAGATTTCAATGCGCTGATAGGCCGGCAGCCAGCCCTCCCGCTGGCGGAACAACCCGTGCGCCGTGTCCAGCATTGCGTCGATCTGCTCCCAGCCGGTTGTTTCAACGCTGCCGATGCGTTCCAGCGAGTAGGGGTTCACAACCTCGATTGTCTTGCTCATATCAGGCACACCTTTGCGGCCAGCTCATCAATCAGCACGCGCTGATTTTCGCTGTAGTCCACTGGCACGTCAATCAGATGCACGCCGCCCGCGGCAAAGGCGGCCTCGAAGGTTGGCGCCAGGTCTTCGGTGCGTTCAATGCGGTGGCCGGTGGCGCCATAGCTGCCCGCATACTGCACGAAATCCGGGTTGCCGAACTCCAACCCCCAGTCGGCAAAGCCCGCGTGCGCCTGTTTCCAGCGGATCATGCCATAGGAGCTGTCGTTCAGCACTGTCACCACCAGGTTGAGTCCAAGCCGGACAGCGGTTTCCATCTCCTGGCTGTTCATCATGAAGCCGCCGTCGCCGCAGATCGCCATCACCCGGCGGTCCGGGTTCAGCTGCGCTGCCATCATCGCCGAGGGCAGGCCGGCGCCCATGGTCGCCAGCGCGTTGTCCAAAAGCACGGTGTTGGGCTGATAGGCCTTGTAGTTGCGGGCGTACCAGATCTTGTAGATGCCATTGTCGAGCGCGATGATATCGCAGTCGCCCATCACCTTGCGGGTGTCGGCCACCAGCCGCTGCGGGATCACCGGAAAGCGCGGATCATCGGCGCCTTCGGCGATATGCACGTCGGTTTCTTTCTTGATGCGCTTGAAGTAGCCGCGGTCGAAATCCAGCGGCCCGCCCAGGATATCCCCCAGCCGGGTGATGGTCTGGGCCAGATCGCCGACCACCTCAACCTGCGGAAAATAGACCTGATCGACCTGGGCCGCCTTATAGTTCACATGGATCACCTTGGTGCCGCCTTCGACCATGAAGAAGGGCGGTTTTTCAACCACGTCGTGGCCGACATTGATGATCAGGTCTGCGCGTTCAATGGCGCAATGCAGATAGTCGCCGTCGGACAGCGCGGCGGTGCCCAGGAACAGGTCCGAACGTTCGTCGATCACGCCCTTGCCCATCTGGGTGTTGAAGAAGGGAATCCGTGTCAGATCGGCAAAATCACACAAGGCAGAGCGCGCCTTGCGCCGGTTGGCGCCGGCCCCCACCAGCAGCAGCGGCATCTTGGCATTGCTGATCATTTCTGCCGCCTCATTCAGCACCGCGTCGCCGGCCACCGCGTAGTGGCGGGGATGCGGCTGCAGGACCGAGGTATCGGTTTCTTCGGCGGCGATATCTTCGGGCAGTTCCAGCAGCACAGCGCCGGGGCGTTCTTCCTCAGCTGTGCGGAAGGCCTCGCGGATCAGTGCGGGAATGGTGTTGCCGTGCACGATCTGCTTGGACATCTTGCAGATCGGATCAAACAGATTGACCACATCAATGATCTGGAACTGACCTTGTTTCGATTTCTTAATCGGCTTCTGGCCGGTGATCATGATCAGCGGCATGCCGCCCAGATGGGCATAGGCCGCGGGGGTGGCCAGGTTGGTTGCGCCGGGACCAAGGGTGGCCATGCAGACACCCGCCTTGCCGGTGAGACGGCCATAGGTTGCGGCCATAAAGGCGGCGCCCTGTTCATGGCGGGTCAGCACCAGTTCGATCTTGGAGGTGCGCAGGGATTCCAGCAGGTCGAGGTTTTCCTCGCCCGGCACAGCAAAGACGTATTCGACGCCTTCGGCCTCCAGCGCGGCGACCAGCAGGTCGGAGGCTTTGGCGGGGGAATGGGGCACAGAGCGGGTCTGGGACATGGGGGCTCCTGTTGGTTGAAATTGCGTAGGGGCGGCTTATTGCGCGGCGTGCTGCTGCGCGGGAACCGGAAACAGCTCCTCCATCGAGACGGAGCGGCCATTATCCATCACAATCCGCGCGTGGTAGCGTTTCAGCAACCGCGGTTCGGCGACGCCGCAGCTGTGGGCGAGGATGCCGACCTCCTTTTTCATGTTCTTGGCATAGTAAGCGACGCGCTCGGATTTGCTGGCCGGGTCCAGGCCGAATTGCAGCTTGGGGTCATGGGTGGTGATGCCAGTGGGGCAGGTGTTCTTGTTGCACTGCAGCGCCTGGATGCAGCCAAGCGCGAACATGAAGCCGCGCGCCGAGTTGACAAAATCCGCCCCTGCGCAGAACGCCCAGGCGACCTCGGAGGGGTTGATCAGCTTGCCGCTGGCGCAGACCTTGATCCGCTCGCGCAGCCCATAGCGCGTGAGAATATCAACCGTCAGCGGCAGGCTTTCGCGCAGGGGCATGCCCATATTGTCGATCAGGCTCATCGGGGCGGCACCGGTGCCGCCATCGGCACTGTCGATGGTGATGAAATCCGGGGCGCTTTCCACGCCGCGCGACAGGATCTCCTGGCACAGCCCCTCGAAAAACCCATAGGCGCCGACCACCGCCTTGAAGCCGACCGGCTTGCCGGTCACGTCGCGGACATAGGCGATCATGTCCAGCAGGTCGCCGACGCAGTCAACTTCGGGGTGACGGTTGGGGCTGATCGCGTCCTCGCCGGGGGTGAGGCCGCGGATGGCGGCGATTTCCTCGGTCACCTTGGCGCCGGGCAGGATGCCGCCCTTACCGGGTTTGGCACCCTGGCTGAGCTTGAGTTCGAACATGCGCACGGTGTCATGCGCCGCGACCGCGCGCAGCTTATCCTCGTCAAAGCCGCCCTCGGGCTTGCGCACGCCGAACTTGCCGGTGCCGATCTGGAACACGATGTCGGCGCCGCCTTCCAGGTGATAGGGCGACAGCCCGCCCTCGCCGGTGTTGAGCCAGATGCCTGCCTTTTTGGCGCCATGCGAAAGCGCCCGCACGGCGGGAACGGAAATGGCGCCATAGCTCATGCCGGAAATGTTAAAGATCGACGCGGTGGTATAAGGCGTGCGTGCATAGGGGCCGATGGTGACGGCCGCAGGGTCCTTGGCGTCCTGTTCCAGCGCCGGAAAGGGGCAATTGGCAAAATAGACCGTGCCCGCGGGACGCAGATCGCGGGTGGAACCGAAGGCGACGGTGGAATCCACGTTTTTAGCAGCGCGGTACGCCCAGGAGCGTTCAGCACGGTTGAACGGCATTTCTTCGCGGTCCAGGGCAAAGAAATACTGCCGGAAGAATTCCCCCATATGCTCGAAGAAATAGCGGAAACGGGCCACCACCGGGTAATTGCGGCGCAGGGTGCTGTCGGTCTGGGTCTTGTCGCGGATGTAGATCACCACCAGCCACAAAACGCCGACGCCGAAGACAAAAATGAACGCATAAGACAGGAATTCGAGCAGCGCCAGGACGGTGCTGGATATCTGGGACATGTGTTCCGTCGCTCCTTTGGAGGTTTGGCGGCGCGGTTGGTTCCGCGGGCCTGGTTTTTGCCTATAGAGAATGCGCCTTTGTAACGGGCATTGCATTCACGGGGTGATCACTTCCTTTGGAGCCGCAGAGACGGGCAGATTGCTGTCGCAAAGGAGAACGCGCGGTATCGCGCAATGGTTCCGCACGGAGCGGCCAATACCCGGATAGTGCGGCAAGGGGGGGAACCTTGTCCAGCCTGCGGGTGCGGCGGCCGCGGCTGGGCCCGCGCAAGACAGATCAACCGGCCCCCCCTGTGCAGGGAGGCCGGTTTGGCTGGCCGGGCTGCGCAGCGCCTGACGTTCTGGTGCGGCGGCGGTTCCGGGGGATTACTTTCCCTGCGCGTGCATCTGGCGTTTGCGGTCGCGGGTGCGGCGGGTCGCGTCCTCAGAGCCGTCATGATAGGTGCCGAACCACTTGTCCCAGGGCATTTCCGCATTGCCGTAGTTGCACTCGTAATAGCGGTGATGCAGCTGGTGAAAGAAAGCGCCCAGCAGCAGGGCCTGGCGGTCGCGGGCCCAGATCGCCTCGTACCCCGAATGGGACGAGGCCGCGCCCAGTACCAGCCAGTAGCCGAGGAATAGCATGTGGACCGGATGGCTGGGCAGCACCAGTACGATCAGGATGGCGCTGAGAAAGACCGCGGCCTCGACCGGATGCATCGACATGCCGGACCAGGGACCGGTGTTGACGTTGCGGTGATGCACCGCGTGCACATGGCGGTAGATGAAAGGCTGATGCAGGAACAGATGCACCAGGTAGAAATGCAGGCTTTGCCACAGGGCCAGCAGCGGGAACAGGGCAATGAACCAGACCGGATGGGCGGCAAAGCTGAGGGTGCCGATGTATTCGTTGGCGAAGGTCCAGCGCAGGAAACATTCCAGGACCGACAGGAAACTCGCGCCATAGACCATCGAGTAATAGATGTTGTCCCAGGTCTGATAGCCGAATTTATAGAGCGCATTCTTGCGTTTCATGTAGGGGCGCGGGTCGTATTTCAGCAGCTTGCCCTGACCATCGATGCCATAGAACCACAGGTGCAACCCACCGGCCACGATCAGCAGCAGCCCCCAGTTGCGCAGGAAGACCATGGCGGTCCAGTCAAAGGCGAAACCGGACTGCGCTGCGGTCACCGGCTGCAGCCAGTAGGCCACCGCAAAAGCCAGCGCCAGATAGATTGAGCGGTCGGAGACCTGCAGCCAGTTCTGCCACAGCCATTTTGCCAGCGTGCGGGGTTCGGGCGGCCAGTGCCAGTAGGGGGCGTGGTTCACCGGCAGGTCCGGATGCCAATGCCATTCGCGGCTCATCGGGCCGGGCTCGGCGCGCTCTGCCTGCGGGCTGGCGGTGTTCACGTCGGTGGTGGTCATCAGAGAAATCCTCGCCTGAAACGGGTTGCGGCTTTGAAAACAGGAATAAGGGGATAGTCTGCGCCAAGTAAAACGAGTAATTCGAAGGAAAATCACAAAGAAATTTTGGTGATAAATGCGAAAACTGCCTAATCTGGCCTGGCTGCGCTCGTTTGAAAGCGCGGCGCAGCATCTGAGCTTCACAGTGGCGGCGCAGGAGCTGGGGCTGACCCAGACCGCGGTCAGCCTGCATGTGCGCTCGTTGGAGGCGGAGCTGGGCTGCAAGCTGTTCACCCGCGCCGCGCGCAGGCTGGCGCTGACGGAAATGGGCAAGGCCTATGCCTATTCGCTGCGTCAGGCGCTGGGGGATATGGCGTTTTCCACTGCCAGCCTGTTTGGAGCGGAGACCGGGCAGATGCTGACAGTGCGGGTGCAGATGTCCACCGCCGGGCTGTGGCTGGCGCCCAGGCTGCCGGAATTTGCAAAGCGGCATCCGGGCATTTCGGTACGGCTGGTCTCCAACATCTGGGCCAGATCCGAGGCGCCGGAACAGGTGGATGTCGAGCTGCGCTTCGGCTCGGGCGGCTGGGACGGGGTGGCGACCCGCAAGATCTCAGCCGAGCGGCTGGTGCCGGTTTGCGCGGCGGGCGGCGGCAGGCTGACGCCGGAAAAGCTGCGGCAGGGGCCGCTGGTGCAGATCCTGGGGTTCGAGGACATGCTGCTGCGTTATCTGAATGCGCATGGGTTGGTGCCGCCCGGCGATGCGGCGCAGTTTGCGGTCGATACCACGGTGGCGGCGCTGGAGATTGTCGCGGCGGGGGGCGGTTACGCGGTGGTGCTGGAACGCTTTGCCCTCACCGCGATCGGGACCGGCAAGCGGATTGAAATTGCCGGTGATCCGGTGCCGGTCGATCAGGCGCATTATTTGCTGGGGGTGGCCGCGCCGGCAGAACAGGATGCCGGAAAGCAATTGTTTGAAGCCTGGCTGGAAGAGATCTTTCAGTAGTGCCCGCCGCGTCCCTTGGCGGGTGCCGGGCTGCGGCGGCGCAGGCTGCCCCGCGCCGCCCGAAGGGTCAGAAGGTTTTGCCGTTCGTGAAAGACACGGCGCGCCCTTGGCCGCGGGAGCAGCCGTAGCTGTCATAGCAAATGCTGTCATAGCCGCGGTCAAACAGGTTGGAAACCCGCAGGTTCAGCTCCATCTCCTGCCATTCATAGCGCAGTGCCAGATCCGCCAGAGTGTACGACGGCGTCACCCGCAGATTGTCCTGGGTGGAGAACGCATCGTCGTTATACCGCCGCCCGCCGCCAATGCTGAGGCCGGGCACAAGCTGCGAGGCATCGTAATCCAGCCACAGCGATAGCTGGTGCGGTGCAGGCCTAGGCCATTGCTGAACTTGAAGTGGTCCTGCAGGTAGAAGCCCTTTTCGGTGTATTCCCCGCGGGTATATGCCGCCAACGGCGGGTGGGCGACGTCGAAATCGAACACCGGATCGGCAAAGCTGACGGAATAGACGCCATAGGCCAGATGCTGGCGGTATGCCGTCTTGCGGCGCTGGCAGCCGGCGCCGGCGATCAGGCTGTTGCCGCCGCTTTTCCACTCCAGATAGTTGTCGGCACCGATGTTATCGGCGTCCTCGGCATTGGCTTGCGCGGTAAAGCCCATGTCACCGGTGGCGCAGTCCGTAGAGGCCAGGTACAGATGCTGGTAATCAATCCGGTCCAAGATGTAGGGGGCGATCTTGAAGCTGGCAGAGTTGTGCGATTTGTTCGGCAGCCCGTCGCGGTACAATGCGCCGCTCCAGCTTGGTGGAGGTTGCAACCGGAACCGATTGCGGCACCTCGGCAAGCGGCACACCGGATTTCACCCCGGTTTCGGTGGCGAGCGCCAGCTAGCTTTCGACGGCGCCCGCATATTGCAACTTGTCGCGGACGATGACCGGGGCCAGCTCGACCAACTCTTGATCCTGGGCGGCGGCGGGCACGGCGGCAATGGCGCAAACGCCAAGGGCGGTACGGCGCATGAGGGCGCGTAGGGCGGGCCGGCCAGCGGCTGCCGGGTCACAGGTTGGAAAGCCATAATGGTGTCCCAGGTTTGCGGCTCAAAGGGCGCAATGCACCGGCCGGTGCCTGTTTGTTGGCAAAAGGCTTGGATTTGCCTGGGGGCTTCCTTGGGTCGCCGCAAAATGCAAATTCGAAAAGCGCTGTCAATCGGCTGTGCGGAGTCCGGGTGCCGCACATGTGTCTGGCCCGGCGTTCCCGGGCTTTATAGGGCCGCGCTGCAGGCGTCGCGCATATCCTGGCCAAACAATTCCACCGCACGCCGCTGAACCTGACTGTGCCGGACGGCAAGCGAAAAGGCGGACTGCCAGCGCAACTGCGGGTGTGCCAGCTCCCGGAACCGGCCTGCCCTGATCCGGCTTTCCGCGAAATGCACCGGCAGCGGGCCCAGATACTGCCCGGTCTCGATCAGCATCGCCATTGCTTCCATATTGGCGACCACTGCAGTTGGATCCGGGCGGCCAAGACCGGGAGAGACAAGCCTGTCATAAGAGCGCTGGCAGAGCGGATACCTTGCAATCTCCTGCGGGTTGATCCGGGTATCCGGCTCAGTGAACAGAGGGTGGTCCCGGCCGCAATAAAGCCGGTGCTCTTCGCAGCACAGCGGCTCATAAGACAGGTCCGTGATCTGGTTGCGGAACGGCGCTATGGCCAGATTCAGCGCGCCGGAGATCAGCTGCTGGATCAAATCGGCGGGGGAGGCGACAACGATTTCCAGCCGCACCTCGTTCGGGCGGGCCAGAAAACGCTGAAGGGCCTGGGCCAGGTTGAGGCCGGGCAGGCTGCTCACGGCATCAACCACGCCGATACGCAGATCGCCGGTGACCGTATCGCGCAGCTCCAGCAGTTCGGCGTCGAAATCGCGGGCGCTCCGCAGGATGCCGCGGGCCTTCTGACAGGCGATGGCGCCGCGTTCCGTCAGCCGGAACCCGCCGCGGCCGCGTTCGCACACCCGGTAGCCGAGCGCGGTTTCCAGGTCGCGGATACGGATGCTGATGGCGGACTGGGTGATCCCCAGCGCATATTGCGCATCGGAGAACCCGCCGCAGTCGGCCACGGTGACAAAAGTTTCCAGCAGCGTGTTGCGCAGCAGTTTCATGGGGCCGTCCTCCCTGGCGGTCATGCAGGCGTTACATGAAAAAATTTGATATGAGTATAAGAAGTATGATATTTCGTCACATATTGTGCTGTGCTGAGTTGCCGCCAGACCCTTAAATGGAGAGACATATGTCTGGACACGGTTACGAAGCCGGCCGCCTGAACCTGCCCTTTGTCGGCATCGCCACCTTCGGCAAGAAACCTTACGTCGAGGATTGGGACAGCATAAACGCTGACGTCGCCATCCTTGGTGCGCCGTTTGATTCCGGCTGCCAGTTCCGCTCGGGCGCGCGCTTTGGCCCGCGCGCAGTGCGCGAGGCCTCGACGCTGTTCAGCTTCGGCCATGCCGGCGCTTACGACCACGAGGACGACGCCACCTATCTGGGCGAAGAGGTACGCATCGTCGACCTGGGCGATGCCGACATCATCCACACCAAGACCGAAGAAAGCCACGCCAATATCGAATACGGGGTGAAGAAGATCCTGGCGGCTGGCGCCTTGCCCGTCACCATCGGCGGCGATCATTCGATCAACATTCCCTGCATCAGTGCCTACGCCGGAGATTGCGCCGAAAACGGCCCGATCCACGTGGTGCAGATCGACGCACACTTGGATTTTGTCGATATGCGACATGGGGTTACGGATGGTCACGGCAACCCGATGCGCCGTGCGATTGAAAAGGACTATGTCTCCGGTATGACCCAGCTGGGCATCCGCAATGTCTCCTCCACTGCGCGTGAGGGGTACGAGGACGCACGGGCGCGCGGCTCGGATATCCTATCCGTGCGTCAGGTGCGCAAGCTGGGGACGGATGCGCTGCTGGCGCGTATCCCCGAAGGCGCGCGCTATTACGTCACCATCGACATCGACGCCTTCTGCCCCTCAATCGCGCCGGGCACCGGCACTCCCAGCCACGGCGGTTTCCAGTATTACGACGTGCTGGAGATCCTGCAGGGTCTCAGCAAACGCGGCGACGTGGCCGGGATCGACCTGGTCGAGGTCGCTCCGGCCTATGATCCTTCGGAAAGCACCCAGATACTGGCCGCGCAGCTGCTCTTGAACTTCATCGGCTTCATCTTCCACAACAAGAAGTAGGCTTCCTCCCGTTGGCGTGCCAAGGCATTTATTGGACCGGCCCGATTGCTTCTTTCTGGTCAAAAGTACCTCGGGGAGCGCGAGGGGCCGGCCCCTCGCTTCTGACGCCGCCGCAAACGCCAATGCCTCAAGCGGGCATCTTGCCTTCTGCAAACACCCGGGCTGCGGCCACTGCCGCCTGATCCGGCGCCACCCCGGTGAATCCCAGCAGGTATCCTTCCAGCCGGGCGGTACGGGCCTGCATCGGTTCGCGCACTTCCAGTGCGTGGTAGCCGCATTGCATGAAATACAGGATCCGCGCCCGCGAGTCGGCTTCATACGGCGAATACCCATGGCGCATGAACATCGCGGTGACAGCCTTCAGCCGCAGCGCATCCGCCGCATCGATCCGGTTGCGCACGTTGCCGTCGCGCCGCGACCATTCGCGCACCGCAAAGTCCAGATTGGCGTCGAACAGCTCCGGATCGACAAAACAGCGGAAGAAATTGCAAACCGCCCAGGAAATATTGCCGGCCGGCAATTCGCAATGGGTCAGGATCGGATCGGTGTTGCGCGTCTCCCAGTCGTCCAGCAGCGCCTCCAGCAGGTGTTTGCGGCTTTTGAAGTACCAGTAGAAGCTGGAGCGCGAGACCCCCAGCCGCTCGCCGATGGCCAGCACCTTGACCCCCGCAACACCGTCGCTGATCAGCAAGTCGCGGGCGACGTTCAGCCAGTCCTCGGGTGTCACTTTGACATGGCCGCTGAGGGGTTCCTTGTCGGGGTTGTCCCGGTGCAGCAGCGGGGCGGCGCGTTTGGCCATGTCAGCTCTCCGGCGGGGCGCCGCCTTCTGCGGTGCGCTTGGCGATGAAGGCTTGCAGCGCCTCAACGCGGGTTTCATCAGTCTTGGGCCGGGTATCATGGGCCAGGATCTCCTTCCAGACCCGGGTGGCGCGCTGATTGGCATCCAGGCCGCCGCGTTCGGTCCAGGTGCCGAAATTGGCGTAGTCATGCACCACGGGTTCGTAGAATTCAGTATTATACCGCGCCATGGTCTGCGAGCTGGCAAAGAAATGGCCGCTTGGCTCCACCTCCTTGATCGCAGTGTCATAGCCGATCTCGTCCGTGCCTGCCTGCGCGCCGGCGCACAGCTCGGCAACCATGCTCAGCACCTCGGCGTCGGTGATCAGCTTTTCGTAAGAGACCGACAACCCGCCTTCCAGCCAGCCGGCTGAATGGATGATCACCGTGGCGCCGGCCATCAGGCAGCCCCAAAGACCCATCTGGTTTTCATTGGCCGCCTGCACGTCGTTGGTGTTGGAGGCTGATCCCGCCGCCGACCGCCAGGGCAAGCCAAGGAACCGCGCCAGCTGGCCTGCTGCCAAGGACGCCTGGAAATGCGACGGGGTGCCAAAGGCCGGCGCGCCGGATTTCATGTCCACGTTAGAGGTAAAAGTGCCGTAACACACCGGCGCGCCGGGGTTGGTCAGCTGGGTCAATGTCAGGGCGGCCAGTACCTCGGCATGGCTGAGGGTGATGGCGCCCGCCACGGTGATCGGCGCCATTGCTCCCATCAGTGTGAAGGGCGTGATGATTGAGACCTGCCCGTGGCGGGCAAAGTCGATCAGCCCCTGCGCCATCGGAATATCCAGCGTGCGCGGGCTGTTGGTGTTGATGATGGTGTAACAGCGCGGTTCCGCCTGGAACTCCGCGTCGGACAACCCGCGGAAATCGCGGATCATCTCGAAGCAGTCCATCACCTGCGGCGTGCCGCGCGAGAAGATGAACGGGAACTTGTCGGTCCGGGTCATCTGCGCCTCGGTGGTAAAATAGTGGCGCAGATGCATCGGCACGTCCTGCGGCTCCACCTGGGGCGAGATCATATGGAAGACGTCGAAGTGATGGGTGAGCTTGAGGTATTCCAGATAGTCCTGGGCCGAACCTGGACGGCGGCCGCGCTCCAGATCGGTGGCATTGGGGGCGCCGGCGCCGGCCTGGAACACCAGGCTGCCCAGCTCCAGCGTGATATCGCGTTCCCGCGCCCCGGCGCGGCAGGTGATGGAGCGGGGCGCGGTGGCCAGCGCGGCCTCGATGATGTCGCGGCCGATATAGACCATTTCCGTGTCTTCATCGACGCGGGCGCCGCCCTGGGCATAGATCCGGCGGGCCTCGGGCAGCAGCACCTTCATGCCCAGCTCTTCCAGCATTTTCAGCGCGGTTTCATGCATCTCCGCGATCTGATGCGCCGGGAAGACCTCCATCAGCGGAAAGGGGTTTTTCAGCTGGCGGTAGTTCACGTTGCGCTGCGGGGCAGGGGCGGCGTCACCCCCGCGTCCCCGCCGTCTGCGTCCGCGGGCGGCGCTGGTGTTTTCGATGGTCATAGCCTCAGCCTCTCATCGCTGTGCCGGATGGGTCGTAGGGGGAGGGTGCAATCACCCGCGCGGCGCGTTCCTGGCCGACGATATGGACGGTCAGTTCGGTGCCTTCGGCCGCGGCCTCGCGGTCCACCATCGCCATCGCCAGCGATTTGCCCAAAGTGTGGCCATAGCCGCCGGAGGTGACAAAGCCGACGCGTTTGTCTCCCCGCCAGACCGGTTCGTAGCCGCTGGCGTCGGCGTCTGTTGCCTCGACCTCCAGCGGCACCACGACCTGCGCCGGGCCGCCTGCATCGCGTTCTTTCAGCGCCGCCGCGCGGCCGATGAAGTCCTTGCCCCAGTCGATCCAGCGGTCCATGCCGGTTTGCGCGGCAGTGTAGCCTTGGGTGAATTCCGCGCTCCAGATGCCAAAGCTTTTCTCCAGCCGCAGGCTCAGAAGCGCGTTGAAGCCGTATTCGCGCAGCCCCAGATCGGTGCCCGCCTGCAGCAGGGTGTCGCGCAGGGTGATGTGTTCGGCGGCGGAGCAGTGGAGTTCATAGCCCAGCTCCCCCGCGACCGAGAGGCGGCCAACCTTGACCCGCAGCATACCGATGTCCAGCGTACAGCAGCCCATGAACGGAAGGTCTGCGAGGGGGCCATCTGTCAGTTTTTCCAGCACCTTGCGGCTGTTTGGGCCGGACAGGCTGAAACCGGTAATGGCATCGGTCATGTCGCGCACCTCGACGTCTTCGCCCATGTGGTCCTGGAACCAGCGCATGTGCCACTCGCGCAGGTAATAGCTGCCCATGATCCACCAGGTGCCGTCACCCCAGTTGAACACGGTCAGGTCGCCCTTGAGGCGGCCCTCGGATGATAGCATCGGCGCCAGTTTGGCGCGGCCCGGCTTGGGCAGTTTCGACGCCATGAGGCGGTTGAGCCAGGCCTCGGCGCCATTGCCCGAAACCTCGAACCGGGAGAAGGCGGAGATGTCGAGGAGGCCCACTGCCTCGCGCACCGCCTTGCATTCATCGGCCACGATGTCGAATGCGTTGGAGCGTTTCAGGGTCGGGGTTTCGGTGAAATCTGCGGAGGGCGCGAAATAGAGCGGGATTTCCAGCCCGTAGCTGGCGCCCCAGCGGCAGCCTGCGGCGGTCATGCCATCATAGGCGGGGGCCTTTTTCAGCGGGCGGCCTGCGGGCAGCTGCTCGTTCGGGTAGGTCATCACAAAGCGGCGGGTGTAGAATTGGCCGGTGGTTTCCTTGATGAAGCGTTTGTTCTGGGCGTAGTCGCCGAAACGGGCCACATCCATGCCGAAGACATCCGCCTCCGGCTCGCCGTGGATCATCCATTCGGCCAGCGACTTGCCGACGCCGCCGCCCTGCAGGAAGCCGGCCATCACGCCGCAGGCGCACCAGTAGCCGGGTTTGCCGCGCACCGGGCCGACCAGAGGGTTGCCGTCGGGGGCAAAGGTGAAGGCACCATTGACCCAAGTTTTCACACCGGTGGTTTGCAGCGCCGGGTAGCGCTCAAAGCCCAGGGTCAGTTCGCGTTCGATCCTGTCGGGGTCTTCCTGCTGCAGCTCGAACCCGTATTCCCAGGGCGCGCCGTCCATCATCCAGTGCTGATGGTCGATCTCGTAGATGCCCAGCAGAATGCCCTTCTGGTCCTGCCGCATATAGGTGAAACCTTCGAGGTCGACGGTCATCGGCACCTCGAAATCGAGCTGTTCCAGCTCTGGAATGGTGTCGGAGATCAGGTAATGGTGATTGAGCGGTGAGATCGGCAGTTCGACCCCGGCCATGCGCCCCACCTGCTTGGCCCAAAGGCCCGCGGCGTTGACCACATGTTCGGCGTGGATGGTGCCTTTTTCGGTTACGATCCGCCAGCCGTCAGCCTCCTGATGCAGCTCCAGCACCCGGTTGTTTTCAATGACTTCCGCACCGCGTTTCTTGGCCGCCCCGGCATAGGCGTGGACTGTGCCGGTGGTGTCCACATAGCCCTCGCGGTCGGCCCACATGCCGCCGAGGATGCCCTCGGTCGACATGATCGGGCACAGCTCACCCGCCTCCTGCGGGGTGATCAGGCGGCAATCGTCGATGCCGATGGACTGGAAAGTACGATAGGCCGATTGCAGCCATTCCCAGCGGTCCGGGGTGCCCGCCAGCGTCATGCCGCCGGTCATATGCATGCCGACGGACTGGCCGGATTCCTGTTCGATCTCGCTCAGCAAGTCGATGGTATAGGCCTGCAGCGAAGCGATGTTGGGGTCGGCGTTCAGCGCATGAAAGCCGCCCGCCGCGTGCCAGCTGGACCCGGCTGTCAGCACTGAGCGTTCGATCAGGCAGACGTCGGTCCAGCCAAATTTCGCCAGGTGATAAAGGACGGAGGCGCCGACAACGCCGCCCCCGATGACAACGGCACGATAGTGCGACTTCATGGATTTGCTCCCTGTCTGCTGCCGCCGGGCCAGCGGGGCGTGCCGCCGAATCCACCCTTTGGACATTGTTGTCCAATTCATCGGCGATCCTGGACAGTCTTGTCCAGAAAAATCTTGCGCAGCAGATCAAGGCGCGGAAGCGGGTTACAAATCCAGTTCGATTGTGTCTGACGCAGGAACAGCGCAGCAGATCAGTGTTTCCCCCTCTGCAAGCGCCGCCGACGGTGCGCTGCGGTAGGTCACTTTGCCTGCGCCGAGCCGGGTGCTGCAACTGCCGCAATTTCCGGCGCGGCAGCTGAATTCCGGCGTCAGCCCATGGTTTTCGGCCAGATCCAGCAGGGTCCCGTCAGCCGGGGTCCATGGCTGTTCAAATCCGGATCTGGTGAAACGGACGATGGCTGTTTCGGCCTCGGCCACGGCTTCCTTGAGGCGCGGGGCATCTTGGGTGCGCGCCAAGGCGGATGGCCCGAACGCTTCGGCATGAATGTCCGTGTCATGAACCCCAAGGCTGAGGAGGCTGTCATAGGCGGCTTGCATGAACCCGCCGGGACCGCAGAGGTAGATATCAGCGTCTTCCTGCGGCAGCAGCTGTTGCAGGAATTGGGCATTGACGCGGCCCGCCAGATCGAAATTCCGGCCCTCAGTTTCGCCCGCTGCAGGCGTGCTGATCAGCGAAATGTATCGGATCATGCCGCCGGAGACCTGCTCAAGTCTGCGCAATTCGCTGGCAAAGGCGCGGTCCTGGACGCTGCGCGCCGCGTGAACAATGGTGAGCGGGCGTTGATGGCGGGTGCGCAGCCCCTCGCGCAGGGCGTGGCGGGCCATGGCCATCATGGGCGTGATCCCCACGCCGCCGGCAACCAAAACCGCCGGGCGCGGGTCTGAAGCATCCAGAAAGAAGGCGCCGCGCGGGGCTTTGGCCTCAATCACCGAACCCGGCTGCAGGGTGTCATGCAGCAGGCGGGACACGGTTCCACCCTCCTCGCGTTTGACCGAGATACGGTAGTGGTCTTCACCTGGGGCTGAGGAGACCGTGTAAGTCCGCACCAGCGGCTTTTCTGCGCCGGGCGGCGCGGTGCGGAGGGTCAGGAACTGGCCAGCCTCAAACGGCAGCAGCGGGCCGCCATCCTCCGGCTGCAGGTAAAAGGAGCGGATAGCGGTGCTTTCCTGTTCAACCCGAGCAATCCGGAAACGGCGCCAGGTGTTGCGCTGTGTCTCCAGGGTTTTGCGGGCGTCTGCCTCGGCCCAGGTATCCGTCATCAGTGAGTTTGGCGAAAAATCACCACGTTCGGCGCGGAAGGGCAGGGCGCCCTCCAGCCAGACGCCTTGGTGCAGGGTGAAGCGCCAGCCGCGCTCGGCGCCCTGAAAGGCGGTGACATCCGGGTGGGTTTCGTCCAGCAGTTCAACCGTGCCGGTCAACAGCAGCAGGCTGCCGGTGGTAAAGTCCGTGAATGCCAGGCCCGCGCGCGGGTTCAGCAGGAAGTTTCCCAGCGTGTTGAAGTGGTTGTTGCCGGGGAAGTCGGGGATGGTCAGGGTGTTGCCGTCGATGCGGACAAAGCCGGGCCGCCCGCCCCGGTGCGAGACATCGACGCCTTCGCGTTCAGGGCGTTCCGCCGCAGGCACATGGCTGGCGACAAAGAACATGTCGGCATCGGAAATCAGCGCGGTGTGGGTGCCGTCAAACCTGTCAAAGCGCTGCGGCTTGGCAGGGTTCTGCGCTTCTGCCGGCGCCAAATCCCGCAGCTGGATGTATTGCGGGCAATTGCCAAAGGACTGATCGACGCGCAGGGTAAACCCGTTGCGCGCGGCGGCAATGACCCGGCCGTTGACCCGGTTGCGGCGGCGGCTGTGCAGCTCGATCCCCAACAGCCCCAACGGCGCGCCTTTGCGGATGGCGGCACGGACAGGATCCTGCGCGCCGCCGCTCAGCGAAACATGCAGATGCTGTGCGTCCGGCGTTGCGGCAAATCCGGGCGGGCCGCTCAGCAGGCTTGCCCAGGGCCAGCCCTGGTGGTCCACTGCGCCTGCCGCCAGAAAGGGCAGCTGCGCATAAAATTCCCGGTGCTGATCCGGCATGCAGGGGCGGATCACCCGGCGGGCGAAGGCTTCCATTGTGTCGCGCTTGCCTGCGCGGCGCTGCATTTCCTGCTCTCCCTCATGGAAGGGGGAAGGGCTGTCTGTGTCAAAGGGAGTCATGGAAACCTCCAGTGTTCCGAATGAGAGAGGCGGCGGCCGCCAGAGGGGCCGCCGCGCAAGGGGTCAGGCCGCCAGGCCAACCTTGGTGGCGGGCATCGGCTTAAAGCCTTTCAGACCCTCGATGCGGGCCAGATGGGCACGTATATTCGGGTAGGGCTCCAGCGAGATCCCGCCCTCGGGCGCGTGGGCAACATAGGAATAGACCGCGGCGTCGGCGATTGTGGGGGCGTCGCCGGCCAGGAAGCTGCGGCCTTCCATATGGGCGTCGATCTTACCCAGAACGCGGGCGGCGACGGTGGCGCAGAACTCCGCGTCCAGCGGCGCGTTGAAGACGGTGATCAGCCGCGCTGCAGCGGGCCCAAAGGCAATTTCACCTGCGGCCAGGGTCAGGAATTTCTGCACTTCCGCTTCCAGAACCGGATCGGATGGCAGCCAGGAGGGTGCATATTTGCGGGCGAGATAGACCAGGATGGCGTTGGAATCGGTGACGACGGTGCTGCCGTCCTCGATCACCGGCACCTGGCCGGCAGGGTTCAGCGCCAGGAAGGCGGGCTGTTTGTGTTCACCGCCTGCGAGGTCGACATTGATCACCTCATGGGCGATGCCGGCAAGATTGGCGAACAGCTCCACCCGGTGGGCGTGGCCGGAAAGCGGGAAGCTGTGAATACGGATGGAATGCGGCATGTTGGGATCCTTTGCTGTGGCATGTGCCGGGAGTCTTTGAAGACACAGGCAAGATACCGGCCGCATGTATGGGCGACAATATTCTCTTTTGGCGATTGATTATGTATGAGGAGTTCATAAAATGCCGCACCGGGGGGAGACGTGATGGACAAATTGGACTGCATGCGCACCTTTGCGGCGGTTGCGGCGCAAAGCTCCTTTACCAGCGGGGCCTTGCAGCTGGGGATCAGCACCAAGCTGGCCAGCAAATATGTCGCCCGGCTGGAGGAACAACTGGGCGCGCAGCTGTTGAACCGCACCACCCGCAAGGTGACGCTGACCGATACGGGCCGCGCCTATCTGGAGCGCTGCCTGCCGTTGCTGGATCAGTTCGACGAGCTGGAGGATGTAGTACAGCTGCGCCAGCAGGAGCTGGCCGGCCCCATCCGGATCACGGCGCCCACGGGTTTGGGCAGCCGCGAACTGGTTGAGGCGCTGCAACCGTTCCAGCAGGCGCATCCCAAGGTTTCGGTGGAACTGGTGTTGTCCGACCGCCACCTTCCGATGCTGGAGGAAGGTGTCGATCTGGCGGTGCGTTTCGGTGCTTTGAAGGACTCGACACTGGTTGCCCGCAAACTCTGCAGCATGCGGCTGGTGGTAGTGGCGTCGCCTGAGTACCTGGCCGCTCAGGGCGAACCGGCAGAGCCGGAAGCACTGGCGACACACAACTGCCTGTTGCAAATGACCTCGCCGCAGCCGGACGTCTGGGTCTTTGGCAAAGGGTCTGCACAAAGGGCCGTCACTGTCGGCGGCAGCTTCCGTGCCAACTCGCCCCGGGCGGTGGCGCATATGGCGGCCAGCGGCCTCGGCATTGCCCGGTGCCCGCACTACACTGCGCTTCCGTTCCTGCGCGACGGCAGGCTGCAAGTGCTTTTCGAGCAACAGGAAACCGATCCTGCGACACTTTACGCTGTCTACCCCTCCAGCCGCCATCTGACGGCGCGGATCCGGGCGCTGATCGACCACTTGGCCCGCTGTTTCGGGCAGGGCTGACATTGTCAGAACCTGCCGCTTCTTTCTGGTGACCAATACCCCGGGGAGCGCGAGGGGCCGGCCCCTCGCAGTCCTCACAGAGCTGATTGAAGACGCAAATGCAGCAAACAGGGCAACAATATTGCCCCATTTATTTTATACTTGAAATATATATTCAAGCCTGCGTAGGCTTGTCCCTAGGGCTGGCGCAAGATCAGCCGGGGAGATGCGGGCTGTTGCGGGTCTTGGCTTCTGCCGGGACGGCGTTAAAGTCGCAAGCATTTGATCAAGAACCCAGGTCTGAAGGCCAGGGCATATTCTGGGAGGAAAGACGTAATGAAGACCATTCGGATGCTCGCCATGGCAGCGGCGGTCCCGGCGCTGGCGGCTGCGGCCCAGGCCGACACCAAGATCGGCATGATCACCACATTGTCCGGCGGCGGCGCCGGGCTGGGCGTGGATGTGCGCGACGGTTTCATGCTGGCGATCGAACAGGACGGCCGCGACGGTGTCGAGGTGGTGATCGAGGACGATCAGCGCAAACCCGATGCCGCGGTGCAGATCGCCGACCGGATGATCCAGTCGGAGAAGGTCGATATCCTGACCGGTATCATCTGGTCCAACCTGGCGATGGCGGTGGTGCCCGCTGCCACTGCGCAAGGCGTGTTCTATCTGTCACCGAACGCCGGCCCTTCGGCCCTGGCAGGCAAGCGCTGCCATCCGAATTACTTCAACGTTGCCTGGCAGAACGACAACCTGCACGAGGCCGCAGGCGCCTATGCCAATGAGGCGGGGTTGAAAAACAGCTTCATCCTGGCGCCGAACTACCCGGCGGGCAAGGACGCGCTGACCGGGTACAAGCGGATGTACGGCGGCGAGCTGGCCGGTGAGATCTACACCAAGCTGGGCCAGACCGATTACGCCGCCGAGATCGCCCAGATCCGCGCCTCGGGCGCCGACTCGGTCTATTTCTTCTTGCCCGGCGGCATGGGGATTTCCTTCCTGAAGCAATACGCGGGCAGCGGTGTTGATCTGCCGGTGGTTGGGCCTGCGTTCTCGTTTGATCAGGGTATCCTGCAGGCGGTGGGTGATGCCGCGCTGGGGGTCAAAAACACCTCGCAGTGGAACAAGGATATCGACAATGCGGCCAACGCCGGTTTTGTCGCCGCCTTCCAGGAGAAATACGGCCGTTTGCCTTCGCTTTATGCCAGCCAGGGCTTTGACACTGCCAACCTGATCCTAAGCGCGCTGGACAAGGCTGAACCTTCCGATCAGGACGCGTTCCGTTCGGCGCTGAAGGCGGCGGAGTTCGCGTCTGTCCGCGGTGATTTCAAGTTCGGCGACAACCATCACCCGGTGCAGGACATTTATGTCCGCGAAGTGATCAAGGAAGGTGACGTCTTCACCAATAAAATCATCGCCACCGGCCTGACCAACCACGCCGACGCCTACGCCGGCGAGTGCAAGATGTAAGACAGACCGCCAAGCGGAGGCGCCACAGCGCCTCCGCCGCGGCAATGCTTCCCCTTCGGAAATTCAAATGACCTATATTCTAGTTCTGGAGCAGATCCTGAACGGGCTGCAGTTCGGCGTCATGCTGTTTCTGATGGCAGCCGGGCTGACGCTGGTGTTCGGGGTGATGGGGCTGATCAACCTGGCCCATGGTTCGCTCTATATGGTGGGCGCTTTTGCTGCTGCCGCCGTTGCCGGGTGGACTGGATCGTTCGTGCTGGCGCTGATCGCCAGCCTTGCCGCTGCCGCCGCCGCGGGCGCGCTGATGGAGCTGGTGGTGATCCGGCGCCTGTACCGGCGCGACCATCTGGACCAGGTGCTGGCGACCTTTGCACTGATCCTGATCTTCTCCGAAGGCACCCGCTGGCTGTTCGGCTCCTTCCCGCTGTTTCTGGACGTGCCGCCTTATCTGTCAGGGCCGGTTACGCTGCCGGGCGGCATTGAATACCCGCTGTACCGGCTGGCGATCATCCTGATCGGATTGGCAATTGCCGCGGGCTTGTTCCTGCTCATCGCCCGTACGCGGATTGGCATCCAGATCCGCGCAGGCGAGGCCGATCGCGAGATGATCGCGGCCCTTGGCGTCGATATCTCCAAACTCTACACGCTGGTGTTCGCCCTTGGCGCCGCATTGGCCGGGCTGGCCGGCGCGCTGGTGGGCGCCATTCAATCGGTGCAGGTCGGCATGGGTGAGCCGGTTTTGATCCTCGCCTTTGTGGTGATCGTCATCGGCGGCATCGGTTCGATTAAGGGCGCCCTGGCCGGCGCGCTGCTGGTGGGGATGACCGACACTTTGGGCGGGGTGTTCCTGCCGCGGCTTTTCACCCTGTTCATGGAGCCTGCCAGCGCTGCCTCGGCGGGTGCGTCGCTGGCGTCGATGCTGATCTACATCCTGATGGCCGGAGTTCTGCTGGTGCGCCCTTCGGGCCTTTATGGAGGGAGCGCATGATGCTGACCCGTGAAAATCTGCTGAACTGGGCGATGATTGCAGCCCTCCTGCTGGTGCCGCTGGCGGCCTGGACGCTGGATGAGCCGTTCATCATCACCTTGGCGACCAAGGCCGCGATCCTGGCGCTGGCCGGGGTGGGGCTGAATATCGCCCTTGGCCTTGGCGGTCTGATCAGCCTGGGCCATGCGGCATTTTTCGGCATTGGCGGCTATGCCATGGGGATCCTTGCAGCCCATGCCCAGAATTATGAACCGCTGTTTGACTGGCCGTTCCTGTTCGAGGGCAGCAACCAGATGCCGTTGATCTGGCTGGTGGCGGTTGCCGCCAGCGCGCTGGCGGCTCTGATGATTGGCGCCCTGTCTTTGCGCACGTCCGGTGTCTACTTCATCATGATCACACTCGCCTTTGGCCAGATGCTCTATTATTTCGCGATCAGCTGGAGCGCTTATGGCGGCGAGGACGGGCTGCCGATCTGGGTCCGCAATGAATTCCCCGGCTTGAACACATTGGACCCGATCCAGTTCTTTGCGATTGCCTATGTAATCCTGTGCCTGGCGCTGTTTTTCGCCGCACGGCTGGCGCGCTCGCCATTCGGACTGGCGCTGGCCGCTGCGCGCCAGAATGAGGACCGGGTAGAGGCAGTGGGTCTGACGCCCTTTACCCTGCGGCTGACGGCCTTTGTGATTTCCGGCGCCATCACCGGGCTGGCCGGGGCGCTGTTTGCTGACCTCAATCGCTTTGTCAGCCCCACCATGCTCAGCTGGCACACCAGCGGCGAGATCATGATTTTTGTGATCCTTGGCGGGGTGGGGCGGCTGTACGGTCCGGTGGCGGGTGCCGCTTTGTACATCATGCTTGAGCATCTTCTGGGCGGGATCAGCGATTATTGGCAGATCTTCCTTGGGATCCTGCTGCTGCTGATCGTGCTGTTTGCCCGCGGCGGGTTGATCGGGGCGCTGGCAGGACGGGAGAAGGCGCATGGCTGAGGCGGTGCTGAGGGCCAAGGGCCTGAACAAGAGCTTTGGCGCACTGCAGGCGAGCCGCGATGTCTCGCTGGATCTGCGGGCGGGAGAAATCCACGCGCTGATTGGTCCCAACGGGGCCGGGAAATCGACCTTGATCAAGCAGATCGCAGGCAATCTGGCGCCCGACAGCGGCGCGGTGGAGTTGCTGGGGCGCGACGTGACCGCATTGAATACAGTGGCGCGGGCGCGGATGGGGCTGGGGCGGACGTTTCAGATCTCGGCGCTGGCGATGGACTACACCGTTTTGCAGAACGCGGTGCTGGGCGCGCTCGGCGGGCGGGGCCGCCCGTTCCGTTTCTTCCGCAACGTGATGAAGGATCCGGAGCTGCTGGAGCAAGCAGGCGACGCGCTGGAGCGGGTCGGGCTGACAGAGGATGCGCAGCGCCGCACTGCCGATCTGTCCCACGGCCAGCGCCGCCAACTGGAAGTGGCCGTGGCGCTGACGCTGCAGCCAAGGTTGTTCCTGATGGATGAGCCGATGGCGGGGCTTGGATCGGCAGGCTCCAAGGCGCTGACCGGCTTCCTTGACGGCTTGCGGCAGGAGGCGCCGATCCTGCTGGTGGAGCACGACATGGACGCGGTTTTTGCCTTGGCCGACCGGATCAGCGTGCTGGTTTACGGCCAGATCATTGCCACCGGCACCGCCGATGACATCCGTGCCAATGCCGAGGTGCGCCGTGCCTATCTGGGAGAGGAGGACGCCGCATGAACCTGCTGTCTTTACAAGGGGTTGAAGCCGCATACGGTCCAGCGCAGGCCCTGTTCGGGGTCGATCTGGAGATCGCCGAGGGCGAGGTTGTGGCGCTGATGGGCCGCAACGGCATGGGCAAATCCACCACCATCAAGACCATTTGCGGGATGCTTGCAGCCACCAAGGGAGAGCTGCGGTTTGACGGCCAGGATCTGCGCCAGCTGCCCTCGTATAAAATCGCCCGGCTGGGTGTCGGGCTGGTGCCCGAAGGGCGGCGCTGCTTTGCGCCGCTGACGGTTGAGGAAAACCTGACGGCTGCAGCGCGCCCCGGCCCGTGGGATTTCCAGAAAGTTGCAGAGCTGTTCCCGCGGCTGGAGGAGCGGCGAAGCCAGAAAGCCGGGTCGTTGTCGGGCGGCGAACAGCAGATGCTGACCATCAGCCGCGCTCTGATGACCAACCCAAGGCTGCTCATCCTGGACGAGGCGACCGAGGGTTTGGCGCCGGTGGTGCGGCAGGAGATCTGGGCAGCGATTGCCCGGCTCAAAACCACCGCCGGGCTGGCCATTCTGGTGGTCGACAAATCGCTGAAGGAGCTTTCGGCCATTGCGGACCGTGCGGTGATCCTCAACAAGGGCAGCAATGCTTGGGGCGGCCGGATCGAAGAGCTTCCGGCCGAAGTGGCAAACCGGTTCTTGGGTGTGTAGGGGTGTTGCAACCATTCAGAAATGTCACCGGCTGCGCAGGCTAAGGGCAAACTGATGATAGGCCCATACGGCGAAACCAATCACGCTCCGAGGAAACCGGAAACCTTTGATCTCGGGCAGATCTTCGATATGCAGCATGAGAGCGAACTATCCCGCCGCTGCGGCGTCAGCAACCTGATAAAGCCGGCACCGCTGTTGTGCGCCGTGTCGGCACGGAGATGCGGTTCATCTATATTGGTATATTGGCGAAGACAGTGGCGAGACGCGCGCGCGCATCGAGGAGTTGCGAGCGACCGCGAAGGAACGTCAGGCCGAGCGTCCTCGGCTGGTCCGTTTGCTGCGAGCGGAAGGTATGACGCCTACCGGTCGGGCGACCGGTTCCATCCTCTCCGCCATGGCCGCCGCCGGTATCTTTCGGTTGGGTGGCACCCTCGTCGGGACCAATGCGTTTCGGCTATATGAGGGCGAGCTGGGTGTTCGCCTGCCCCTGGGCGGAATGGCCAATACCGGCGATATCGACATCGCCCAGTTCGAAAAGCTCAGCGTCGCCCTGCAGGATCAGGTCGAGCCGGGTCTGGCGGAAACCTTCTCGGCGCTGAAGTTCGACCCGGTGCCCGGACTCGGCAAAGGCCGGACCTGGCGGTGGGCGCAGGAGGGCAGCGGCCAATTGGTCGAGTTCCTGACACCGGCTTTCGGGGATGAGACGATCCGCGATTTGCAGGCATTGGGTGTGGGCGCGCAGGCGCTGAACTACCTCAACTTCCTGATCGCGGAGCCGATCCATGCAGCGGCCATCTATCGGTCCGGGGTTCTGGTGCAGGTCCCGCGCCCGGAGCGCTATGCGATCCACAAGCTGATCATCGCCGCCCGGCGGCGTGACGGGGCAGGAAGTCTCAAGCCGGTAAAGGACCGGGAGCAGGCAGCGTTCCTGATTAAGGCGATGGCCGAGGACCGGCTCGATGATTTGGCCGCGGCCTATGCCACCGCCACGGAGGCCGGCCCGCGCTGGCGAGAGCATATCGGCAATTCGCTGAAGCGGATGCCGGAAACGAAGGCTATCCTGGAGAGCCTGGGCGCGTGATCCTCAAGACGGTGGTCGTCGTGGTTCTGCTTGTCTTGGTAGAAGCTCTCCTTGAGCGCTTCACCGGACCGCCTCCTGATACCGTCCCTCTTTAGTGGGCCTCCTGATGGCGATCCATCCCCGTCGGTTTTGCGCGGGCGGTTGTAATGGGCAGTCAGCCCCGGACATCTATTCCCTGATCCAGATGCCAGGCGTCAAGCTGAAGACTGGCCATTCCGGGCAAACAGCAATCCGGACCCTGGCCCCTGCACGAGGCGGTGGCGAACGGCACTGCCAAGTTGATCGCATTCCGCTTCTCGGATAGCGCGGCGGATGTCGAAGATTTGCGGGCAGAGCGTGGCGTCATTGTCAGAAGCGAGGCCATCTGTCTCTGACGGCCACCACCTCGTCTGCGCGTCGGCCTTCACTCTGAAACAGGAGAAATCCGCGCGGGGCGCGCGGATTGCGTTGTTCAAGCGACGGGGCAGGGGATCGGCGGGCTTTGCCCGCTCACCTCAGCCCCGGCATGTTTCATTGAATTGTCCGCCCGCATCCTGGGCCGGGCCGGTCAAGGGGCAAGCGCCGCGTGGTGCGCGGCGGCTCCGGGAGGCCCGTGTCCTCGGCAGTGCCTGCGGGCCGCGCCAGCCTCCATCCGCCCCCGTGACAGTTGTCGGGCGATACATAGTTCTTCCATTCAATTTCCGTTAAGCTATTGATTTTGTGTCAGAGAATGACCGATGCTCGCACTTATCTTTCCTTTTTTGACACATAGGTTTGCCACTGGAAGAAGTAGAACTTTCTGACCTGCGACGAGCGTTCTTTACAGACCTACCCTGGACGATGCCCGCCGCAAGCTGGCGCTGTGGCGCTACGATTACAACAACGTCAGGCCGCACTCTTCGCTGGGGAACAAAACGCTCAGGCAAGCGCGGCAGGCGCTTGAGCTATTTGAGGCCTCCGCGCTTGCCAGGCCCGAGACTGACGACTACCAAAATCAAACCCGCAGACTCTCGTCATGAGCGAGAGACCAGTGGGGGGCAGGTCACTGCCCACGAGATGCAAGACGTTGAAGTGATGCTGCGGAATTGAGTCAACCAAGAGCAAGAACCCTCCGGGAATGGCAGCGGCCCTCAGAGGTCGATAAGCCGATTGGAACCTCGCTCGCGGAATTCATCAAGGCCAGTGGCGACAATGCCGCCACGCAAACAGGCCCCTCTCATTGATTGCTCCGCAATCAACTGCCGGGCATTGGGAACAGACGACGGTACTGACGAGAATGCCCGCAAATATCACCAAAAAACTCTTGCAATGCGGGAGCCACCCACAGATGACATTGGGAACCGGATGAAATCTATCCGAAGCGGGTCTGGCCTCGGTTAGCTATCGCAGCAAGCGATCAATTCTGCTGTTGTGCCAACCCATGTCTCTTCAAGTGCTGGGATCTTGGCGTACTGCATCAGTACAGAACCGTCACAGCACAAACAAGAAACCACCTCCACTTGATCTGCCTCTATGTAACGACCGTGTTCGGCTTGGTATCTTGAAAGAAGATCCACACGGTCCAGATGGCGTTTGTGCCCATTCCGCCGTACTTTTCTTCCAGCGGTAAAAAGTTTGTTCAGTCACGCCAATCTGTCTGATTGCGGCAATCCGGAGCATGCCTTGCCCCATCAGAACTTCAACCTGCCGTAACCTCACGACAATCTCTTCAGGCTTCGGTCTCTTTGTGGCCATCTATGGTCCTCCGCTTTCCTAAACATAGGCGCGGACCACTTCAAAGAGGGAGGCTCAGCGGCACCGTGCATACCTCGTTTTCGGTTGCCCCGGAAGAGGCCCGACATGGCGGTGGCGTGCTGATTGCCTATGACGCACTGGTACAGCCGCTGCTGGACAGCGGCAAGCTTTAATCTGCCAGCCAGAATTATCGCAAGGATCGCACCGGCTTTCGTCCGCTCACCCACTTTCGATCAGATCCAGCCATTCCTGCTGGCTAGCCCCGTATAAAACTGCGGCTGATCTACCCGGCCAAAGCCTAGCCTGAAGCTGCAATTGCTTCTCTCCTGGCGGGAGCGGCCCGGTAGCCTGGAAACGAGATACGCACAGAAGCCGCCGGATGGCGCTGGTGCCGTTTTGCAAATTTTCCTGAACATTGATACTATCAGTTCAGATTAATCGGATTTGTTCGCAATGCTCTGCGGAAATTTCTATGGCTTGCTGGTCTCTTGGCAGAGAAACAGCCGCACTTCTCAGACAGCGGACGAACCTGCGGTGCAACACCCTGCCGGGAGAGAAGGATCGGCGCTATGGACAGCCTTCTGACGCTATTGCCGATGCTGGTCAAAATGGCCATCGTCGTGGGCGTGCTGCTGCTGCTGCCCCTGCCGCTGACCTGGATGGAGCGCAAGATTGCCGCCCATATCCAGCAGCGTCCGGGGCCGATGCGGGTGGGTTGGCACGGGCTGCTGCAGCCCCTGGCGGATGCGCTCAAGCTGCTGACCAAGGAAGACCACATTCCCGCAGACGCCGACCGCCGCCTGTTTGCCATGGCGCCGGTGGTGGCGCTGGTGCCGCCGTTCCTGGTGTTCACCGCGATCCCATTCGGCGCGCCGGTACAGATGTTCGGGCAGGAGGTCACTTTGATGATCTCCGACATGAATGTGGGGCTGCTGTTCATCCTGGCGGTCTCCGGCATCGGGGTGTTCGGCACCATCCTGGCGGGCTGGTCCTCCAACAGCAAATACGCGGTGCTGGGCAGCCTGCGCTCGATTGCACAGATGATCTCGTATGAAATCCCGATGGGCTTTTCGGTGATCGGGGTGGTGATGCTGGCGCAGTCAATGAACCTGAGCCAGATTGTGACGGCCCAGTCGGGCCTGTGGAACGTAGTGCTGCAACCGGTCGGGTTCTTCGTCTTTTTCGTGGCCGGCCTGGCCGAGGCGCAGCGCATCCCCTTTGACCTGCCCGAAGCCGAGGGCGACCTGGGGGCGGGCTATCATACCGAGTACAGCGGCATCCGGTTTTCGCTGTTTATGCTGGCGGAGTACCTGGTGGTGGTGATGCTGGCGGCGCTGAATGTGCTCTTGTTCTTTGGCGGCTGGCAAGGGTCGCCCTTTTTTGTGCCGGAGCCGGTCTGGTTCCTGCTTAAGATCGGCTTCTTTGTCTGGGTCTTCATGTGGTTCCGCTTCACCTTCCCGCGTTACCGCTATGACCAGCTGATGACCATCGGCTGGAAGGTGCTGCTGCCCTTGTCCCTGCTGAACATCCTGGTCAGCGGGTTGTGGATGCTGTGAACGGAAGGAAACGAAGATGGCAAGAACATCGGTCAGAAAGTCAGGCTGGATCGGCAGGATCTTCTTTGCGGACCTGTTGGCCGGGCTGCGGCTGACGCTGCGCTATATGGTTTCGCGCACCGTGACCCACCGCTATCCGGATCACGAAAAATGGGTGCCCTACCAGCGTCACCGCGGTCATCACTTCATCAAGACCAACGACGAAGGCGACGTGAATTGCGTGGCCTGCGAATTGTGCTCGCAAATCTGCCCCTGCGATTGCATCATTGTCATCCCGTATGAAAACGAGAAAGGCGACCGGCGCCCGGAAGTGTTTGATATCAACCTGGCGCGCTGCCTTTATTGCGGGCTGTGCGAAGATGCCTGTCCGGCGGACGCAATCAAACTAGGTCAAGAATATGAGGTCGCCTGCGATCACCGGCCCAAGCTGGTGGTGCATCTGGAGGATCTGGTGGCCGCGCCGCGCAAGGCAGCGGACGGCGGCCAGCTGCGGCCCGCCCGGCTGGAGCCGGGCGGCAGCGGGCGCTCGGTGGCTGTTGCCGGAGGGGAGGCTGAAGGCCAGGACTGGTGGCGGCACATAAGGAAGGGAAAGTAGTTTGTTGCGGCTGGCGCCATGGAGGCATGGCGCGGGCGGCTGGGTAAAAGGGGGTGCAAATGTATGTCAAGGCGGTGCTGGGGGCAAAGGGATTTGAAACCTATTCGGTGGCCCCGGACGACAGCGTCCTGACGGCGCTGCAGCTGTTTAATTCCAAGAAGGTCGGATTTGCGGTTGTCCGGGACGCAGCCGGCAAGGTGGTTGGCGGGATCTCGGAACGCGATATCTGCATTGCGCTATCGGACCCGGAAGGGGCCGGCCGGAGATCCGCAGTGCGCGAGGTGATGACCACAGATATCCTCACCTGTGCGCCCGAGGACAATCTTATCAGGCTTATGGCGGTCATGACGGAAAAGAGAAACCGGCACATGCTGGTCTATGACGACGCGGGCCTGCAAGGCGTCATCAGCATCGGCGATGTGGTGAAGCACCGTCTGGATGAGATCATGCGCGAGGAAGAAGAGCTGCTGAAATACATCGAGGGCACCGGCTACAGCGTCTGAGGCCGAAACGCCGGCCCATGCGGATTCGAGAGCGGGAGATCACATACAGGGAGGGCATTTATGGAACAGGCATTTTTCCTGCTGCTTGCGGCGGTTGCGGTGGCGGCGGCGCTGCTGGTGGTGGCGGCCCGGAATCCGATCCACAGCGCGCTTGCCCTGGTGGCCTGCCTGGTGCAGATCGCCGCGCTTTACGTGATGCTGGGGGCGCCCTTCCTCGCAGTGATCCAGATTTTTGTCTATGTCGGCGCGGTCATGGTGCTGTTCCTGTTTGTCATCATGATGCTGGACGTGCGCAAGGAGGCTCAGGCGCGGTTTTTGCGCGGCACACCGCTGCCCGGGCTGGCGGTGCTGGCGATCCTGGCCGGAGAGCTGATTTTCCTGCTGCTGCAAAGCACCCGGCTGCATGCGGTCATGGGGCCCGGCCAGCCGGTAGCGGAACAGCCCCGGGTGGCGGAGCTCAGCCTGTTGTTGTTCCGGGAATACCTGCTGCCGTTTGAAGTCGCCTCGGTTATTCTGCTGGTTGCGCTGATCGGTGCGGTCGTGCTGGCGCGCGAGGACGGCGCCAAGGCGCCGAAACCCGTGTCTGAACAGCCGCGCGGGGCGGCGCGATGATCTCCACTTCTTGGTATCTGATCCTGGCGGCGGTGCTGTTTGTAATCGGCGCCGCCGGGGTTCTGCTGCGCCGAAATGTGCTGATCGTGCTGATGTCACTCGAACTCATGCTGAACAGCGTGACAATCAACCTAGTTGCCTTTGGCCATGTGCTGCAGGACCTGCGGGGCCAGATCATTGCCATTTTTGTTATTGCCATCACCGCCGCCGAAGTGGCGGTGGCGTTGGGAATCCTGGTCGCGCTGCTGCGCAACAATCACACGCTGGAAGTGGACAAGCTGACCGTTTTGAAAGGGTGAATTGGTGGAGTTCCTGCTGTCGACCCGGCCAATACTGGCCATTGCCGTCAGCCTGGCGGCAGCGGGGCTGATCCTGTGCCTGCACAAACGCCCGGATGCACGGGATGCGGTCTCGGTGGCGGCGGCGGTGCTGAAATTCGGGATTGTCATCTCGCTGGCACCCTTGGTGCTGGCAGGCAGCACGCTGGAACTCACCCTGTTCGAAGTCCTGCCGGGGGTGGATTTCGCCTTCCGCGTCGATGCCCTGGGGATGGTGTTTGCCACTGTCTCCAGCCTGCTGTGGATCTTCGCCGCACTCTATTCGATCGGCTATATGCGCAGCCTGAACGAACATGCGCAGACCCGGTTCTTTGCCGCCTTTGCGGTGTCCCTGTCGGCGGCCGTGGGCGGTGCCTTTGCCGCCAACCTGTTCACCTTGGTGATCTTTTACGAGCTGCTCAGTCTGGTGACCTATCCGCTGGTTTACCACAAGGAGGACAGCGAAAGCTGGACCGGCAGCCGCCGTTACGTGGTCTATCTGATCGGCGCCTCCAAATCCTTTCTGCTGGCGGCACTGGCGCTGACCTATCAGCTGGCCGGCTCCCTGGATTTCCTGCCGCAGGGGCTGCTGGCCGGCTCCGGCGCCGAGGGCTGGCTGCTGAGCGCTGTCTACCTCTGCTACCTTGCCGGCTTTGCCAAGGCGGCGGTGATGCCGTTCCATGCCTGGCTGCCGGCGGCGATGGTGGCCCCGACGCCCGTTTCCGCGCTGCTGCACGCGGTGGCGGTGGTGAAAATGGGCGTTTTCTGCATGCTGCGGGTGATCTTCCACGTGATGGGCGTCGATCTGATGGGCAGCCTGGGGCTGGGCATCGCCACCGCCTATCTGGTCTCTTTCACCATCGTGATGGCGTCCATTTATGCGCTGACCCGCGACGACCTTAAGGCGCGGCTGGCCTATTCGACCGTCAGCCAGCTCTCCTACATCATCCTTGGCGCGGTGCTGCTGACGCCGATGGCAGCGATTGGCGGTATCACCCATATCGCAGCACATGCGTTTTCCAAGATCACCCTGTTCTTCTGTGCGGGCTCGATCTACTGCGCCTCGAACCGGCGCAAGATCAGCGATCTGGCAGGCATCGGGCGGCGGCTGCCCTGGACCATGGCGGCGTTCTTTATCGGCTCGCTTGGCATGATCGGCATCCCGCCGTCGGGCGGATTTGTCAGCAAATGGTATCTGGTGCTGGGTTCGGCCGGCGGGCAGGAAATAGTGTTCCTGATCGTGCTGCTGGTCAGCGCGCTGCTGAATGCCGCCTATTTCCTGCCGGTGACCTACACCGCGTTCTTCGAACCGGAAAAGCCCGGCGCTCCGGGGCTGGTGGCGATGCAGGAAGTGCGCGAGATCCCGATGGTGGCGGTGCCGCTGCTGATCACCGCGCTGTTGTCGCTGGCGCTGGGGCTGTACCCGGGATTTTTCGTTGAACTGGCGCAGCTTGTGATGCGCGGGGCGGGGTTGTGATGATTGCGCGGCTGGTGAATTTCTTTGGCGATGCGCGTTATCAGAAAATGCGCTGGCGGCTGCTTGTTGCGGTGCTGGCGCTGATCCTGATTGCCGATCTGCTGGTGCCGCGCCATCACAGCGAGCACTTCTGGGACGCCATCCCCGGCTGGGGCGCGGTGTTCGGTTTTGCCAGCTGTGTTGCCATCATTTTCGTCAGCAAGTTCATCGGCCACAGCGGCGGCATCATGCGGGACGAGGACTATTATGACTGAGTGGCTGCACCCCGCATTGCTGATGCTCCTCGGAGCCGCGCTGCTGCCGCTGACCCGCGGCCTGGCGCAAAAGGCGCTGTCGCTGATCGTGCCGCTGCTGGTTCTGTTGAGCGTGGCGCAAATGACGCCGGGCACCGCTGGCGGGATTGCTTTTGCCGGGATCGATCTGGTGCTGTTCAAAGCCGACAGGCTGTCGCTGGTTTTTGCCTGGGTCTTTGCCATCATGTCGGTGATCGGCAACCTTTATGCCTGGCATATTGCGGACACCGGTCAGCGGGTAAGCGCCTTCCTATATGCCGGCAGCGCCTTTGGCGTGGTCTTTGCCGGCGACTGGTTCACTCTGCTGATGGCCTGGGAAGTAATGGCCTTTGCCTCGGCTTATCTGATCTTCGCCTCCCGCAACGCGGCGGCGGTAGCAGCGGGCTTCCGCTATCTGCTGGTGCATGTGGCGGGAGGGGTGCTGCTGTTCGGCGGCATTGTACTGCACGGGGTGCAGACCGGTTCCTGGCTGGTGGGGCCGCTGGAGCCCGGGCAGGGGGGCTTGGCCTACTGGCTGATCCTGATTTCCTTCATGGTGAACGCCGCGGTGCCGCCGCTCAATGCCTGGCTGACTGATGCTTACCCCGAAGCCACCGTGACCGGGGCGGTCTTCCTCAGCGCCTTTACCACCAAGACCGCCGTCTATGTGCTGATCCGCAATTACCCGGGGGCTGAGATCCTGGTGGGATTCGGCGTCGCAATGGCGCTTTACGGCGTGGTGTTTGCGGTGCTGGAGAACGACTGCCGCCGGCTGCTGGCCTATCACATCGTCAGCCAGGTCGGCTACATGGTGGCGGGCGTTGGCATCGGCACGGAAATGGCGCTGAACGGGGCTGCCAGCCATGCCTTTGCGCATATCCTCTACAAGGGGCTTCTGTTCATGGGGGCAGGAGCCGTAATCCTGATGGCAGGGCGGCGCAAGCTGACCGAGCTGGGCGGCCTTTACCGGACGATGCCGCTGACCGTCGTGCTTTACATGATCGGCGCCTTTGCCATCTCAGCCTTCCCGCTGTTCAGCGGTTTTGTCAGCAAATCCATGGTGGTCTCCGCAGCGGCGGGGGATCACCGGGCCATCGCGGCGCTGCTGCTGACCGTGGCGTCCTCCGGCACCTTCCTGCACACCGGGCTGAAGCTGCCTTATTACATGTTCTTCGGCAAGGACTGCGGGCTGAGGCCGCCGGAGCCGCCGCTGAACATGCTGCTGGCGATGGGAATTGCCGCAATGTTCTGCATCGGCATCGGGGTGTATCCGCAGGCGCTGTATGCCTTACTGCCCTATCCGGTGAACTATCAGCCTTATACGGCTGTGCATGTGACCGAGAGCCTGGGAGTCCTGATGTTCACCTTGCTGGCCTTTGTGCTGCTGCTGAAACATCTGGACCCGGAGGACACCATCAGCCTGGACACCGACTGGGTCTACCGGCGCGGCGCGCGGCTGTTCATGCGGCTGGCCCGGGGGCCGGTGCTGGTCTGGGAGCAGATGCTGATCACCCTGGGCGACGGCACCGGGCTGCGGCTGATGCACAGTCTGTCGCGGCTGAGCTTGCTGGCGGACATCCGGGTGGTTGATGCGCTGGTCAATGGCGTGGCCAGGACCGCCCGGCGGGGCGGGCTTGTGCTGCAACGGCTGCAGACCGGAGTGGTGTCTCATTATGCCTTCTGGATCATCGCCGGGCTGATTGCAGTGCTGGGGTGGCCGCTGGTGGCCGGGATCGGTGCGCCATGAGCGGGCTGCCGATCCTCAGCATTCTGATCCTGCTGCCGGCAGTGGGGGCAATCGCGGTGCCGTTCCTGCGCAGCAAGGACACTGTGCGCTGGTTCACCCTGCTGGTGCTGCTGGCGGATTTCCTGCTGGCGGTCTGGATACTGGCTGCCTTTGATCCGGCAACCGCAGAGATGCAGTTCCGCGAGACCCGTATCTGGGTGCCTGCGCTCAACATGGGTTATCGGCTGGGCATCGACGGCATCAGCGTCTGGTTTGTGCTGCTGACCACGCTCTTGGGCTGGATCTGCGTGCTGGCCTCCTGGCGCGCCATTGCCGAGCGGGTGAAGGAGTTCATGACCTGCCTCTTGGCAATCCAGAGCATGATGGTCGGCGTGTTCTGTGCGCTTGATCTGGTGCTGTTCTACGTGCTGTGGGAGGTGATGCTGGTGCCGATGTATCTGATCATCGGCATCTGGGGCGGCGGCAACCGGACCTATGCGGCCTTCAAGTTCTTTCTCTACACGCTGGCGGGTAGCCTGCTGTTTCTGGTTGGCCTGCTGGCGCTGTATTTTGCCGGCGGGCGTACCTTTGACATGCTGGCGCTGATGGCGGTGGAGTACCCGTTCCGCCTGCAAGTCTGGGTGTTCCTGGCCTTTCTGGTCGCCTTTGCGGTTAAGGTGCCGATGGTGCCGGTGCACACCTGGCTGCCGGACGCCCATGTGCAGGCGCCGACGGCAGGCAGCATCATTCTTGCCGGTGTGTTGCTGAAGATGGGCGCCTATGGCTTCCTGCGCTTCTCGCTGCCGATGCTGCCGGATGCCTCGCAATACCTGGCCCCGCTGATGATCACCCTGTCGGCGGCAGCGATTGTTTATGGCGGGCTGCTGGCGCTGGCCCAAAGCGACATCAAGAAGCTGATCGCCTATTCCAGCGTCAGCCACATGGGGTTTGTCACCCTCGGCCTGTTCACATTCGAGGTGAACGGTATGTCCGGCGCGGTGATTCAAATGTTCAACCACGGGATCACAACCAGCGCTCTGTTCCTGTTTGTCGGGCTGATCTACGAGCGCACCCATAGCCGCGAGATTGCCGCCTATGGCGGCATGATCAAGGCGGTGCCGCTGTTCGGCATCTTGTTTGCTGCCTTCCTGCTGGCCTCGATGGCGGTGCCCGGCACCAATGGGTTTATCGGCGAGATTCTGGTGCTGGCGGGCACCTTCGGAGTGAGCGGCTGGGCCGGAACCGCGGGTGTTCTGGGCGCGCTGATTGGTGCGGCCTATCTGCTGGGGCTTTACCGGCAGGTGCTGTTGGGCCCGGTCAAAGTGCCGGAGGGGTCGGTGATGCAGGATCTGCGCCGCCGTGAGCTGGCATGCGCGTTGCCGCTGCTGCTGTTCGTGTTCTGGTTCGGCCTCTACCCGAAACCCTTCCTGACCGTCCTGCAGCCGTCGCTCGACCATCTGATGACGCAGATCACGCAAGCGGAGGAAGTAGCAACGGGGGGGCTGGCATGGAGATGACATCCGTCACCGCCTCGGTTTTGGCTTCTGGCCCCGAGATCATCATCATCCTAGGCGCCTGCACGGTGCTGATGCTGTCGCTGCTGCCTGATCCGGGCCATGTCAGATGGCTGGCGGGGCTGAGCCTCTTGATGATCGCCCTGGCAGCGGGTATGAGCTGGGGCCTCGGCGGCACCTCGCAACTGGCCTATTCCGGCATGTTTGCGGCCGATCCCTTCTCCACGTTTTTCAAGATGGTGCTGTACCTTGGCACCGCGCTGACCATCCTGATGTCCGGCGGCTACCTGGCCACGGAGAGAATGGTCAGAGGCGAATACTACGCCCTGCTGCTCTGCGCGCTGGCGGGGGCAATGATCATGGTGTCGGGCACCGATCTGGTGATCATCTACGTCGGTCTCGAGCTGCAGGCGCTGTCGGTTTATGTGCTGGTGGGGTTCCTGAAAACCAATGGGCGCTCGAACGAGGCGGCGCTGAAATATGTGATCCTCGGCGCCTTTTCCTCAGGCCTGCTTCTGTTTGGCCTGTCGCTGTTCTATGGCCTTGCAGGCACCACCCAGCTGCAGGCGCTGCAATCCGCGCTGTCGGCGCAGGATGTTGCCAGCCCGCTTTTGGTGCTGGCGGCGCTGTTTCTGGTGGCGGGGCTTTTGTTCAAGATCGGCGCAGTGCCGTTCCACATGTGGGTGCCTGATATCTACGAAGGCGCGCCGTCGCCGATCACCGGTTTCATGGCAGCGGTGGGCAAGGCCGCGGCTTTTGCGGTGGTGCTGCGCATCCTGATGCTGGATCTGGTGGCGCTCGACCCTGTCTGGCGCGCCAGCGTGGCGGCGGTGGCGGTGCTGACCCTGGGGCTGGGCAGCCTGGCGGCGCTGGTGCAGGACAATATCAAGCGGATGCTGGCCTATTCCTCGGTCGCCCATGCCGGCTTCCTGCTGCTGGGGCTGATTGCGGGCGGCCCCGAAGGGCTGGCCAGCGTGATGCTCTACCTGCTGATTTTCACCTTCATGACGCTGGGCCTGTTTGCCGTCGTTGTCCTGCTGAACGAAGGCGCCGCGCAGGGCGAGCCGATCACGGCCTTTGCGGGCCTGGCCCGGACCCATGCTGCCTTGGCGGCGCTGGCGCTGGTGTTCCTGTTCTCGCTGGCAGGCATCCCGCCGACAGGAGGCTTCTTTGCCAAGTTCTATGTGCTGATGGCGCTGATCGAGACAGGCCATGCGGTGCTGGCGGTGATCGCGGTGCTGCTGAGCGCGGTGGCGGCCTGGTTCTATCTGCGGATCATCATGCTGATGTACACCCAGGCGCCCGCCGGCCCGGCGCCGATTGCGGTTTCCGTGCCGCTGCGGCTGGTTCTGGCGGTGACTCTGGCGGGCACTTTGGCCACTGGCATTCTGCCTGCCTGGTTCCTGGGGCTGGCGCAGACGGCAGCGGCGGCGGGATTTGGTTGAATGGGAGCTTTGGTGTATCATTGTTCCTTGAAAAGCACAGCAATGACCGTGCTGAAGACAAGAGCAGCGTTTCCCTAGACGCTGATCCGCCCGGCGGCACGCCGGGCAGCACCCGACCGGTCCGCCGAACGGAAGGTTCGCCTTCGGCAAAACGGGCGGGCACTGCCTTCAGAGAATCCGAACGGCGTTGCAGCTGGCGAGAAGCGCATTCGCGAACTCGGGAAGGGCTAAGGCCCGCCTGAAATATGAGGAAAACAGCATGCCTATCGACTTTCTGCCCGTGTTTCTGATGGTTGCGGTGGTTGTCGCGCTGTCGGTCTTCATCCTGACCCTGTCGCGGCTGATCCGGCCGGACAACCCCTACCCGGAAAAGAACCGCCCCTATGAATGCGGCGTCGACCATGTCGGCGAGGCTTC
The DNA here is from genome assembly GCF_001593695.1 of Leisingera sp. F5. Taxonomy (NCBI): domain Bacteria; kingdom Pseudomonadati; phylum Pseudomonadota; class Alphaproteobacteria; order Rhodobacterales; family Roseobacteraceae; genus Leisingera; species Leisingera sp. F5. Next base: position 95,281 of record NZ_LUKH01000018.1, read on the forward strand.
GGGCGGGCTGTTCAAGGTTCAATACTTTGTGATCGCCATCCTGTTTGTGGTCTTCGATGTCGAGACCATGTTCCTGTTCCCCTGGGCGGTGGTGCTGAGCGACCTAGGCCTGTTCGGCTATATAGAAATGTTCGTGTTCATAGCGCTGCTGCTGGTCGGCTTTGCCTATGCCTGGATCAAGGGAGCGCTCGAATGGGTGTCCTGACCAACCGTTTCCAGGACAGCGTGCTGTTCACCACCTCCGACAATATCATCAACTGGAGCCGCAAATCCTCGCTCTGGCCGCAGACCTTCGGCATCGCCTGCTGTGCGATCGAGATGATTTCGGCAGGCTGCGCGCGCTATGATCTGGACCGGTTCGGCGTCGTGTTCCGGCCCTCGCCCCGGCAATCTGATGTAATGATCGTGGCGGGCACGGTGACCCGCAAGATGGCGCCGATCGTGCGGCGGCTCTATGATCAGATGGCTGAGCCGCGTTATGTTATCGCCATGGGCACCTGCGCGATTTCCGGCGGCGTCTACAACACTTACGCCGTGGTGCAGGGCGTCGATTGCATCATTCCGGTCGATATCCATGTGGCCGGCTGCCCGCCGCGGCCCGAGGCGCTGCTGCATGGTTTCCTGCAGCTGCAGGAGAAGATCACCGGCACCAGGGTATTGCGGGCCGAACCGGACGTGCTGCCGTCCCCGGAGGGGGCGTGATCATGGCGGAGGCGGTTTCCCTTGCAGGCGTTCTGGACCGGTTCGGCAGCAGGGTGACGCTGGACGAAACCGCAGCGGATATGCCGTGCCTTTGGGTGGCGCCGGAAGAGTTGACGGAGCTGTGCCTGTTCCTGCGCGATGATGCAGGCCTGCAGTTCAATTTCCTGTCCGACATCTGCGGCGTGGATTTCCACCCGGAGGAGCCCCGTTTCCTGCTGGTCTATCACCTTGCGTCGATCCCGAACCATTGGCGGCTGCGGCTGAAATGCCGTCTGGGCGATCCGCCTGCGGCGCCGACCGTCACCCCGGTCTGGACCACCGCCAATTGGCACGAGCGCGAGACCTACGACATGTACGGCATCCATTTTGACGGCCACCCGGACCTGCGGCGGCTATATATGTGGGACGGGTTCGATGGCTACCCGATGCGCCGCGACTTTCCCTTGCGCGGCTACAAGGACGACATGAACCCGCTGGGCGTTGAGCGGACGGAAAACGGAGGCGGGGCATGACCGAAGTCACCACCCTGCAAGAAACTCCGACAGACAGCGGCTATGCCCGCGAAGTGCTGATGAACCTCGGCCCGCAGCATCCCAGCACCCATGGCGTGCTGCGCCTGCTGCTGCAGATGGACGGCGAGATTGTCGAGCGGATTGAGCCGCATATCGGCCTGCTGCACCGGGGCACCGAAAAGCTGTTCGAAAGCTTCACCTACACGCAAATATTTCCGCTGACCGACCGGCTGGACTACCTCTGCCCGCCGTCGAACAACCTCGGCTACGCGCTGGCGGTCGAGGCGCTGCTGGGGATCGAGGCGCCGGTCCGCGCCCAGTACATAAGGGTGATCATGGCGGAACTGTCCCGCATTTCCGGCCACTTGCTGATCTCCGGCGCCTTGCCGATGGATGTCGGCGCGATGACTTCGCTGCTTTATACCATGCGTGACCGCGAGATGGTGATGGACTTGATGGAGATGATCAGCGGCGTGAGGATGCACACCTCCTTCTGCCGGGTCGGCGGCGTGCGCGAGGACCTGCCCGAGGGCTGCGAGGAACGGATCCTGGAATTCTGCGATATCTTTGCCGACCGGATCTCCGATTATGAAACGCTGCTCAAGAACAACCGGATCTTCCTGGCCCGGGTCGAGCACATCGGCAATATCGCCGCCGAGGATGCCATCGCACTTGGCCTGAGCGGGCCGAACCTGCGCGCCTCTGGCGTCGACTGGGACCTGCGCCGCGACGCGCCTTATGAAATCTACGACCGGCTGGACTTCAAGGTCATCACTCGCAAGGACGGTGACTGTTACGACCGCTGGAAATGCCGCCTGGACGAGATGCGCGAAAGCCTGAGCATGATCCGGCAATGCGTCGAACAGATGCCCGCAGGCGACATTCTGGTCGATGATCCCAAGATCGCCTTCCCGGTGGACAAGGACCTGCTGGCCCATTCGATGGAGACCCATATCCACCACTTCGAACTCGCCGCTTATGGCTTCAAAGTGCCCAAGGGCGAGATCTATCAGGCGATCGAGGCACCCAAGGGGGAGCTCGGCTATTACCTGATTTCCGACGGCAGCGAGAAACCCTTCCGGCTCAAGGTGCGCGCGCCGTCATTTGTGAACCTGCAGGCGCTGACCGAACGCACCACCAACATGAAATACCTGGCTGATGTGATCGCCATGCTCGGCAGTCTCGATCCGGTGATGGGGGAGGTCGATAAATGAGCGATGACCGAACCGTTGCCAGCATCAAGCAGACGCTCGGCCCGCAGGTGCAGGAGGCCGCAGCGCGCTACCCTGTCCGGCGCAGCGCCATCATGCCGTCGCTGGACCTGGCGCAAAAGGAATACGGTGTCGTCGATGGCACCATCTACCAGGCCATTGCCGAATTGCTGGATGTGCCGGAAATCTGGGTGTTCGAGGTCGCCAGTTTCTATACCCTGTTCGACCGGGCCAGGGCGGGACGCTATCACCTGCAGCTCTGCACCAATGTCTCCTGCATGCTGGCCGGAGCTGAGGAACTGCTGGAAGAGCTGCAAATGCATTTGGCGGCGGAGCTTTGCGCCAACGGGCTGTTCAGCTTGAGCGCGGTCGAATGCCTGGGCGCCTGCGACAAGGCGCCGGTGCTGATGGTGAATGAGGACTACATCGAAGACATCACCCCCGCCAAACTGGAGGCGCTGCTGGCGGCGCTCCAGCGCGAGGCGCAAGAGCAGGCGGCAAAGGAGGGTGCGGCATGAGCGATCTGGTCCTTTTGCGCAATATCGACAACCCGGATGCGCCGGACATCGCGGCTTATGAAGGCTGCGGCGGCTATGAGGGGCTGCGTCTTGCCCTACGTGATTTTGCGCCGGATCAGGTGATCGAAACCGTCAAGGACTCCAGCCTGCGCGGCCGCGGCGGGGCCGGCTTTCCCACCGGCATGAAGTGGAGCTTCGTGCCCAAGGACAGCGGCAAACCGCATTACCTGTGCTGCAACGCGGATGAGGGCGAGCCGGGCACCTTTAAGGACCGCATCCTGATGGAGCGCGATCCGCATCAGCTGATCGAGGGCATGGTGATCGCGGCCTATGCGATTGGCGCCAACACCGCCTATCTTTACATCCGCGGCGAATACGGGCTCTCGATCCGGCAATGCGAACAGGCCATCGCTGCGGCCTATGCCAAGGGCTATCTCGGCAAGGACATCCTAGGTAGCGGCTTTGACCTGGACATTCACATCCACAAGGGCGCCGGCGCCTATATCTGCGGCGAGGAAACCGCGCTCTTGGAATCCATCGAGGGCAAGCGCGGCCAGCCCAAGCTGAAACCGCCGTTCCCGGCGGTGGCGGGGCTGTATGAATGCCCCACCGTCGTCAACAACGTCGAAACCCTCGCCTGCCTGCCGCATCTGTTCCGCCGCGGGGTGGAGTGGTTCACCTCGATCGGCCCCCAGGACGGGCCGGGTCCCAAGCTGTTCTGTTTCAGCGGCCAGGTGAACCGCCCCGGCGTCTATGAGGCGCCGATGGGGATGCCCTTGGGAGAAATGCTGGAGGTCTATGGCGGCGGCGCCCTCAGCGGCCGGTTCAAGGCGGCGATCCCCGGCGGGGTGTCGGCGCCGATGTTCCCCGAAAGCGGCTTTGACGTGAGGATGGATTTCAGCTCCCTGGCGGCGGCGGGGAGCATGCTGGGCTCGGCCGGGGTGATCGGCTTGGACGAGACCGCCTCAATTCCCCGGGTGGCGCGGCGGATCACCGAATTCTTCAGTCACGAAAGCTGCGGCAAATGCACCCCCTGCCGCGAGGGGCTGACCTGGGCCGCCAAGATCCTTCGCCGGATCGAGGCGGGCGAAGGCGCAACCGGCGATGTGGATCAGCTGAAAATGCTCTGCGGCAGCATCTTCGGCAAATCCTTCTGCGCGCTTGGCGACGGCGCGGCCTGGGCTTTGGGGGCGGCGTTGAAACACTTCCGGCCCGAGTTCGAAGCGCTGATCAAACCGCAGACCATGGCGGGATAGGGAGTATGGCGATGGTGACATTCACCCTGGACGGGCGGGAAATGCAGGTCGAACCGGGCACCACGATCCTGCAGGCAGCGCGGGCGGCGGCGATCGAAATCCCCACATTCTGTTACCAGGAGCGCCTGTCGATCTCCGCCTCCTGCCGGATGTGCCTGGTCGAGATCGAGGGCCGGGGCAAGCTGGAACCCTCCTGCGCCACCGCCGTGGGAGAGGGCATGGTGGTTCACAGCCATTCGGACAGGGTGGTGGAAACCCGCGAGGACATGCTGGAAATCCTGCTGGCCAACCACCCGCTGGACTGCCCGGTCTGCGACAAGGGCGGTGAGTGCGAACTGCAGGATACCGTGTTCGAATATGGCCGCGGCAGCTCGCGGCTGCGCGATCCCAAGCGGGTATTCCGGGATCGCGACATCGAGCTCAATCAGGTGATTGTGTTCAACGCCAATCGCTGCATCCAGTGCCAGCGCTGCGTTCGCATCTGCGAGGAGATCGTCGGCGACGTGGCGCTCGGCACCGGTGAACGGGGGCTGGATTCCGAGATCACCGGCACCGGCAACAGCCTCAAGGACTGCAGCCATTGCGGCAATTGCATCGAAGTCTGCCCGGTCGGCGCGCTGATGAGCATCCCCTACCGCTACAAGGCGCGGCCATGGGACCTGCAGCGCACCGAAACCATCTGCGGCATGTGCGGCACCGGCTGCAGCCTGACGGTGGAAACCCGCGACGGAGCCTTTAAGCGCGTCAAGAGCAGGTTTGACACTGGGATCAACGGCGAATTGCTTTGCGCCAAGGGGCGGTTCGGGTTTGATGCCATTGACGGCGGCACCCGGATTCTTGAGCCGATGATCCGGAAAGACGGCCACCTGACACCGGTCAAATGGCAGGAAGCCATCGGTTTTATTGCCGCGAGTGCCCGCGAAGTCCAGGTGCGCGGCGGCGCTATCCGGGGGCAGATTTCACCGCGGCAGACCAACGAAACAGCCTTTATGTTCCAACGGCTGATGCGGCGGGTCTTCAAGTCCGGCGACATCACGTCCAGCAGCCGGTTTGACGGGTTGCAGGAGGATGGCGCAATCGAGGCGCTGACGCTGGCAGCAGGCAAGCTGGCCGCCCGTAGGCCATTGGCAACCTTGCTGCAGGCCGATTGCCTGTTCCTGCTGGGGTCTAATGTGACAGAAGAAAACCCGGTCACTGGTTATCTGATCCGTGCGGCGATGAAGGATCATGGCAAACGCCTGGTGATCGCCTCTTCCCGGCCCGGCAGCCTGGACGGTCTGGCCACCGCCAAGCTGCGCCTGAGACCTGGATTGGAGGCGCAGCTCCTTGCCCTGCTGACCGAAGGGGCCGGCGAGGCGGCTGATGACTCGATGGCAGAATTCGCCACTGCCGCAGCTCCAATTCTGGCAGAAGCGGACAGCATTTCATTACTCGTTGGAACCGAATTCCTCCGCAGCCTTGCCGCTGCCGCCGTGCTGCAATGGCTGGCTCATGCGGTTGCACATTTCAGGGCCGAAGGTAAGGCCGTGCAACTGCAATTTCTGTTCGACCGGCCCAATCAGCTTGGCCTATGGGACATGGGCTGCCTGCCCGGGGTGCTGCCCGGTTGGCTGCAGTGCGAGCGGGGCACCGCACCACTGAGTGGCAGGCAAGGACTGTTCTATGTCCTGGGCGCCGATCCGGCCTCTGGCTCGTACGGCCGCTTCTTGCGGGATACTGATTGCCTGGTTGTACACAGCACGCATATGAACAAAACTGCGGAATTGGCAGATGTTCTGCTGCCGGCTCCGTCCTATGGTGAGGAAAACGGCACATTCACCAGCAATGAGGGGCGTGTTCAGCAGGTTCAAGCAGTCCGGCCGGCCCTTTCTGACAGGCTAGCTCCATGGCAGGTGTTCAAATTGATCGCCGAAGCCATGGGCAAGGATTTGCAGCTATCTGAAGCGGACCAGATCCTCGCAGCCATATCTGCAGAAGCCTCTGGATTTGGAGTGTTCGAACAAGAAAATTCTGCTGATGCGCCCGCCCAAGTATCGCAGGCGCCAATACTGCCGCCGTTCACTGCCTGCAGCGACTTCACCGCTTCTCGGCACTTTCTGATTACCGGTGACAGCCTGTTTCAGTCCGGAAAAATGTCTTCCCGTTCAAAGTGTTTGTCCGCGTTGAGCGGTGAACCGTTTGTGGAAATGAACCCGGGCTGTGACCATGTTGCAAACGGCAGAACCTTTGTGCGGATTACCAGTAATGGAGAAAGTTATTCTGCTCCTCTGAAAATAAACAAAGCCTATGATCAGAGGCTTGTGTTTGTCCCGGAAAGTTTTCTGGCACAGCAGAGCGCAAGCTTTCTTTCTGATGCGGATTACCCCCCGGAAGTAACGGTGGAACTTTATAATCCAGGCAAATGAAGCCATTGGCTGTAATGCTGGCGACCCCTTCCCAGGCTGAATTCTTGCATCGAATGAACCCTGGCTAGGAAGTGACCGAACCATCAGCACCGCCTGGCGAGGAGTCCCCGATGGAGACCAGCGCACGGAAAGTGATTGTGCCTGGCGGCGGTTCGCGCAGCCCCTCAGCCGACAGTGCGGGACCGCCGCCGCTTCATGTCAGGCCTGCGGCAGATCCACGGTCTGGCCACGAACGTGAACCAGATTGCCTATGCAATGAACCGCGGGGTCTTCACCGGGAACAGCTACGCACCAACCAGAAGTGAAGTGGAGCAGCTGCGCGGTGAGGTGGCGGAGCTGCGCCAGCAGGTGCGCGACTTTGCCCGGGGACGGCTGGCGTTTCAGCTGGGTCTTGAGGAAGAGGAGCTTGCAGATTGAGCGACTTCAAGGACACCTATGGATTTCAGGACTGCTGGCCGCCCCGGAGGGGCCGCATGGTGCGGAACGCGGCGTCCGGCTTTTTTGTTGCAGAGACTGACAGGGACAACAGCTCTCAGGAGTTCAAGCCGGGCGTGCAAGCAGACCAGGCCACGTTTTCTGCCCGGGGCGGGCAGACAATTACTGCGGCTGACAAGGCGCGCCTGGCGCGGGTGGTCAAAGGCACGACGGAGGTCATGGTGAAGGTGACCAAGCCAGCCAAGACCGACAAGCACGGGAACCCGATCAAGGTCACGCGGGGAACTGAGGCGCGTGCGGCGTACTAGCCCTCAGGGACAACAGCCGATAGTAATCCGCCCAGGCGTCTGTGGACGGCCTCGCTGATGGCTTCAATTACATCGGGTGGGAAACCCGCCGGCATGGACTCTGCTGCTGTTTCGAGCGCCTTGGGTGCACGCTCTGCAATGTCTTCAATGAGGCTGCTCGCACGTTTTTTCGAGAGCCCCGCCCGCATGGCCGTTTGCACGAAATGCCGCCCGTGAATCTGGTCGAAGCGATAATGGCGGCTGTTTCCCACCGACATCGCCATTTTCATCTGCTTGCGCTCGATCTGGCGGGCGTTCAGCGCAGGCTGGGCAGTCAGGATGTCATAGAGCGGGGTCATGCGGTAGCTGCCACCCGGACTGAGAAACACGCTGAAGTTCTTGGCATGGCCGTCTGTTGCGCCGATCAGCCAGAAGACCAATTGAGCCTTCAGGAAGGTTTCCTGATCTTCGAGGGGCGTATCGCTGCCTTTGAGCAGGCCGAGTATGTCGGCCATGCCCGGTCCGCCCTCATTCTGGTATTTTAGGGTTGGCGGTACGGACAGAGCTTGGCAGCAGTCTTCCTGCGGCAGGCGCAGGAGGCGTCCGTCCTTTGTCCAACGGCGGTCGAAACGCTCTATCACAAGGGCTTTGGTATCCCCGAAGGTTTCAATAGCGGCGTTGTTTACCGGCAGGCCGAAGGCTGCTGTGAGTTTGAGGCAGTAGTATTCGTTCTCGACGCTGTCCGAGAGATCAATGCCGCCGGGCAGTTCGCCAATCTGGGTTTTGATGAGATGTGTGGTTGGGGTCGCGCGGTGCGGCTTGATCCATTGCCCGTCATGCCGAAGCAGGGCGGTTTTTTCTTGTGCGCCCGCCACGGAAATCCGGAACGCGTCATCTCCCGTAAGGCCGAGGGGTGCTTGGCTCAGGCCTTTCAGGATGTTCTCGATGGCCCCGGCATCAACCGTTTCGCCCTCCAGCTTGCCGGTGGCGTCGGGCGCATAGTCATCCCCCGCGATGAATTGCAGCGCGCCTACACAGTCATGGCCGATCTTGGTCAGCATATTATAGGCGTCAATGCCTCGGGCGCCGACTTTTTCGGCAACAAGGCGGCGAAGCTTGTCCGAGTCAGGTAATAGATTCTCGAAAACCGCCGCAACAGGCTCCCCCCGATACAGCGTTTCGCGCAATGGCAGCGAAAGTGAGACAGGCAAGGCGTGCTCCCAGGTCAGCCAGTCGTGGTGATAGACAAAGCCGATGGCACCGCTTCTTTCACGGGTGAGTGTTCCGACGCGACGGTTGTTCAGGTAAATCCGCAATGGCATATATGCGGGGCGCCGTCCCATTAGAAAAGCTCCTCGATATCCTGCCCGTGCCCTTTGGTGCGCTCGCCGATCCTGAATTCCAGGTCAAGAGCTGCAAGGACGGCCAGGATGGTGTCGAGCTTCGAAAGCTTTTCGCCGGTTTCGACTTGGGAGATCGTGGCCTGGCGCAACCCAGCGCGTTCAGCAAGTTGCGATTGTGACCAGCAGCGCTTTTTGCGCGCGCGCTGGATGATGGAGCCGATCTGTTTGGGTGTGCGCGCGAGTTCTTTCATGCGAATGAAAATACGATATAGCGAATAAATTTGCAATATACGCTGTAGGGAGTAATCTTAAATTATACGCTCAAGCGAGTAAGTTAGCTTTATGCGCCGTAACGTATGAGACGCACTGACCTGGGAAAGTTTGAAGACGCCGGCTGGGTCTATTCCTATTTCGCACGGCTGAGGCGGGTTAGGCATCGTTGAGAGTCCACACATAACGCAGCAAGCTGCCGGAGCGAATTTTCATATGTCCGGCCACATGACCCTGTATACCTATGAAAACAGCTCCGAAATGTGGATAGCCGAATGGCTGGTTTTTCCTGAAGTCGCTGACCTCAGAAAAATTTCTAGCGCAGGCAGGATCAACATGCCAGCCCCGACAACGGCCCACACTTTCTCATGTTAGATCCTGTGCCCCTAGCTTTCCGGGATGATACAGACCGTTGAAAGTGAGCTCCTTGCAGAGCAGCAAATGGGATTCAGAAAGGAAAAGGAACCGCCTTTGGCCGTGTGTGCAGTCCAGGTCGCCCCGTGCGGCAGCGAAGTGCAAGAAGCGCCCATTGCAAACTTGGCCGTTTGACGCAACCGACCGAGGATATGCTGCGGCGTAGTTGGCAGATCCTGCCGTTCGCTGCGACTGCGAAGCATTGAGACTGGTGAACTCACACATTCGGGAGATTTTGTTGAAAAACTCCAAAATGTGAAAGTCGTGGTTTTTCGCAGAAATCGCATGACACGCAAAAGTCACGCCAGATTGCGGATCCCAGATTGTGAGGTGGCGCTACAGGGCCGAAGGATGGAATTGGCCGACCCCCTCGCCGAATTCGGCAACCCGCCCTGTGCTGCAAAAAATTTCAGCAGTTTGCGCCGAATTCGGAGTTTTTCAACAAAATCGGGACTTTGCTGCCTTTCGCTGCACCTGCTTGGATTCCGCTGCGTCCGCTGCGTCCGCGCGGGTTTCGGGAGGTCGGGCGGTGTCCGGAAGTTCGCTGCAAATGCGAAACTTTGGTATATTTGCGCGGAGGCGGACATTGACCGTCGTGCAATTTTGATTGGGCTCAACCTCCTCAGTACAGTGGACAGCACGGTGGCTGAATTCACACACAGGCGTCCCGGTCCCAGGGCGGCACCTCACCGCCAAGATGTTCCAGGACGAAATCAATGAACACCCGCACCTTGGCGGGCAGATAGCGGCGCTCCGGATAGAGAGCATAAAGCGTCTGTGACGGCAGCCTGCAGTGCGGCAGCACCCGGACCAGCCGCCCCGCCGCCAAGTCCGGGCCGGCGGTGAACGTCGGGAGCCGGCCGATCCCGGTCCCGCCCAGGATCGCCTCCCGCAGCGCTTCGCCGTTGTTGACACTGTAGCTGCCGCCGGGCCGGAAGGTCTCCACATCGCCGCCGCAGTTGAAAACCCACTCCTGAAAATCCCTGCTATAGGAATACTGCAGGCAGTTGTGGCGGTGCAGATCACTGACCGTTTCCGGCACGCCGTGGCGCTCCAGATATTCCGGGGCGGCAACCAGAACGTTGTGCAATGGCGCAATCTTGCGGGCCACCAGCGCGGAATCCGCCAGCGTGCCGCCGCGCAGTGCCAGGTCGAACCCGTCCGCAATCAGATCTGCCACCCGGTCATCCATCACCATGTCCACAGACACGCCGGGATAGCGCGCCAGAAATCCGCAGATCAGCGGCGCCACATGCAACCGCCCGAACGCCATCGGCACATTCACCCTCAGACGCCCCTTGGGTGCCTCCTGCAGCGCCAGCACGCTGTCTTCGGCCTCTTGCGCCGCCTCCTGCGCCCGGACCGCATGGGCATAGAAATGCTCGCCCGCCTCGGTCAGGCTGACGTTGCGGGTGGAGCGGTGAAACAGCTGCGCCCCCAGCCGCTTCTCGATCTGGGTAATCCGCTTGCTGACCGCGGACTTGGTCACCCCCAGCCGCCGCGCCGCTGCGGCAAACCCCTGTGTTTCGGCAACCGCCACGACCACCGGGATATCTCCCATTCCTTCCATTAGCTATCTCCGGCTTGGGTGAGTTTTTCTCAACATTAGGTTTCACCTTAGACCGATTATCGCGCCAACGGAAACGCCTTACCTTTGCCTGGTCATCAAGGAGATGAACCATGGCAAAGATGCTGATCGACGGTGTGCTCACCGAAAAGCCAAAACCCGGCGACGGGGTGTTCCGCCGCATGAGCAGCGGCTTCCGCGGATGGGTCGAGCCGCGGCCGGACGCCGATTTCCCGACTGAAACGGGCCGCTACCACCTCTATGTGTCCATGGCCTGCCCCTGGAGCCACCGGACCACGATCCTGCGCGCGCTGAAGGGGCTGGAAGAGATCATCACCGTCACCCAAATGCTGCCGCTGGCAGGCCCTGACGGGTGGCAAATCGACACCTCGGCCCATGACCCGGCGGCCGGGGTGCCGCGGGATGAGTACCTCTATCAGGTCTATCAGCGGGCAGATCCCGGCCACACCGGCCCGGTCGCGGTGCCGGTTCTGCTCGACAAGCAGACCGGCCGCATCGTCAGCAACGATTCCGGCGACATCATGCGGATGCTGAATTCGGCCTTCGGCGAGCTGACAGATGCCGCCCCGGATTTCTATCCGCCGGAGCTGCAGCAGGAGATCGGCCGGATCAGCGCCGAAATCTATGCCCCGGTCAACAATGGCGTCTACCGCGCAGGCTTTGCCACCACCCAGGCCGCCTATGACACAGCAATCACCGCCCTGTTCGGCAAGCTGGACGAACTGGACGCCCTGCTCGGCACCCGCCGCTACCTGACGGGCGAGCGGATCACCGAGGCGGACTGGCGCCTGTTCACCACCCTTGTCCGGTTTGATCCGGTCTATGCGACCCACTTCAAGACCGACCGCAAGCGGATCGCCGGTTACCGCAACCTCGGCCCCTATCTGCGCGACCTCTACCAGGTGCCCGGCGTCGCCGGAACGATCGATATGGAGGCCATCCGCCAGCACTATTTCCTAAGCCACCGGCACATCAACCCGCATGGAATCATCTCTGCCGGCCCGGAGCAAGATCTTAGCCAGCAGCACGGGCGGGACGGCACAGCCCATCCCGCCTGACCCCGTCACCCGCAACCGGACCGGGGCCGCTTCCCCGAACACTGAACTGGAGAATTCCACTATGAAACTGTTTTCGAAACTTGCCCTCGCAGCCGCCGTGCTGTGGCTGCCCGCCCAAGGCTTTGCCGGCGCAGAGGACACTGCCGGCATCCTGAAACTGGAATACACCGACGGCCGCCCGGCCTCGGTCGGCGTGGAGGACGTGAACGCCGTGCTGCAGGGCATCGGGGTCCGCGTCAGCACCGTTGCGATCCCGGATCAAGCACTGCCGGTCCTTGAAGCTTCCCGCCGCCGCGCCATCACCGCGGAGGAAGAGGCGCAGCTGATCTCCGATTTCGCACTCAGCCGCAAAGACCTGCTGGCGGAAATCGCCGCTGCAGGACGGCAGCCTGCGGTCGAAAACGGCGGCTCCCTGACCACCTCTGAGCCGGGCGTCGCGCCTTATCCCAAGGTCTATGACATGAACAAGATGGACGCGGACACCCGGGTCTGGGTCCATAAGAAGTTCGGCCCGCTGCACATCAACCACGCCGAAGACGGCACCGGCATCGACGAGGTGATGACCATCGTAAGCGGCGGCGCCTGGGTCTGGTTCTTCGAACTGCCCGGCGATGTCATCGGCAAACTGACTCTGGGCCATGTCAGCCCGGAGGGCGAGGCCTGGCGCATCAGCTACCCCGGCATCCGCCCGCACGGCGGCTTCCTGGACCCGGACTATGGCCTGGTCGTCGCCTATGCCCACGGGCCGGAGCAGTTCGAGATCCATTTTGACGCGGACAATGTGGCCGGCTCCCGCCTGAACGGCACCAATGCCTGGATCGACATGTCCGGGGACAAGCCGCTGCTTCTTGATACCCCGCTGACCGGCAACTGACACTTCCCCGGCTGCCGGCGCCTGACCCGCCGGCAGCGCTTTCCCCTATCTTACAGGTGAAATGATGAAATACCCCGTTCTTACTATCAACTTCTTCCACGACGCGGTTTGCGGCTGGTGCTTTGTGATGTCCCCGAAGTTGCGCAAGCTGGCAGCCGAATTTCCAATCCGGGTGCGTCATCACACCTTTGTCCTGCAGGACACACCCGCCAAACTGGCCGCCGCCTTCGGCTCTGCAGAGAAAGCCAAGTCCGCCATTCTGGGCCATTGGGAGCGATGCGCCGAACATGACGAAGGCGGCCGCATCAATGTGGAGGGGATGCGCCGCCAGCGCTTTCCCTATCCCACCGGACTGCTGAGCGCCAAAGCCTGCAAAGCCGCAGAACTGCAGGCAGCGGACGCCGGGCACTGGGACTATTTTGATGCAGTGCAGGCGGCGCATTTGATAGAAAACCGAAATATCGCAGATGAAACCGTGCTGCTGGACGCGGCCCGCGCCTGCGGGCTGGATGCCGGTCGGCTGCGCAAGGACATACATAGTCCCGAAGTTGCGCAACTGGTTTCCCGGGACCGGCAGCTGGCTGCGTCCTGGCGGATCAGCGCGGTGCCGACGCTGGCGGTTTCCGGCGGCAAATGGCAGCTGCGCCATGGCTCGCTCAGCCAGATGCGCGCGGAGCTGGCTTTGGTTGTCTCTGATGAGCAGGCCAGAACCCCAGCTGGTTCAGATATGCAGTGATTTCGCTGCTAAGCGAATGCGGCTATTCGTAAATGACACAGAAATTATTAGCTTCTCGCCTTCTGCGTTCAGGGCTGGATCTGAGCGGCGCCCTGAACGAAGGTCTGCAACGGGCTGCTTGAAGTCGTTGTCTCCAGCGGCTGGTGTGGTGGAATTTTCCCGACCTGGGTCACCGCTTGGTTTGAAATTCTGCAAATGATTGCGAATGCCCTCTGTGGATGGCTCCTGCATTGCAAGACATTTTTTGGTGGTTTCAGCGGCGTTTTTGTCAGCACAGTCGTCTGTCCGGCCTGTTTTCGTGGCGGTCTGCCACTGGCCCTGATGATTTCCGCAAGCGAGGTTCCAATCGGCTCTACGGCCTCTTAGGGCCACGGACATTCCCGGAGTTTCCTGGCTCTTGGTTGACTTGATTCCGCATCATCAC
>NZ_LUKH01000019.1:0-86716 GCF_001593695.1 Leisingera sp. F5
CCTCGCCCTGGCTGTCCAGCATGTTGATCTTGCCCGACAATTCCGCCGGGGGCTCAAACAGGATACTAGTGGTCTGGATGTCACCGCCATAGGCATCGCGGTTCACCGCAAAGGAAGTCGAGCCCCACTGATACGGGATCGAGGACGCCCGGCCCGGGTCAAAACTGGGATCGGCCCATTCCGGCGCGATGTTGCCTTTGTTGGCCAGCTCGCCGTCGGCGATGGTGTCCAGCAGCCCCTCGCCCGCCATGATGCTGACCATGTAATCGCCCGGCACCGCCAGGTCATAGGTGCCCATGCCGCCGGCCTTCAGGGTGGCCAGCATGGATTCATTGGAATCGTAGGTGTCCATCGTCACCTCGATGCCGGTCTCGGCGGCGAATTTCTCCAGCAGCTCCTGCGGCATGTATTCGAACCAATGATACAGGACGAGCTTGCCCTCGGCTGGGGCGGCATTGGCTGCAACGCTCAGCGCAAGCGCGGCGGCGCTGGATTTCAGAAGTCTTTTCATGTGGTTTCTCCCGGGTTGGATTATTTTGTGTTGTCGGATTTGCTGACGAAGTAGCTGATGGTGACCATCACGACCGACACGCTCAGCAGCATGGTCGAGATCGCCATGATGTTGGGTTTGATGCCCTGTTTGACGGAGCCGAAGATGGCCGTCGGCAGGGTCTCGACCCCCGCGCCCTTGACGAAATTGGTGATGATGAAGTCATCCAGAGAGACGATGAACGCCAGCAGGAAGCCCGAGATGATGCCTGGCGCCATCAGCGGCATCAGGATCCGGGCAAAGGCCTGCCGCCGGGTGGCGTATAGATCCATCGCCGCCTGCTCGAAACTGTCCTCGATCCCCTGCATCCGGGCCGAGATCGGCAGGTAGGCAAAGGGGATGCAAAAGGCGATGTGGGCGACCAGAATGGTCAGGTAGCCACGGGTGAATCCGATGGCGTTGAAGAAGATCAGCGTCGCCACCGCGGTGACGATTTCCGGCACCATCAGCGGCAGGCTGATCAGGCCAAAGGAAACGGTGCGCAGTTTGAAATTGCCCCCGCGCACCATCGCCGTCGCTGCCAGCGTGGCAATTGCGGTGCTGGCGGTGGCCGCCATGATGGCGATGGTGAAGCTGTTGAAGGCCGCGGTCTTGAACTTGGCGCTTTCCGGGCCGGTGAACACATCGGCGTACCAGCGGAAACTGACCCCCTCCCAGTTGGTGATCGATTGGGAGGCGTTGAAGCTGTAAATGGTAACGATCACCAAGGGGGCATAGAGCACCACCAGGCACAACAGAGTGATGGCGCGAAAACCCTTGTAGGTTTTGATATCGTTATTCACATGCGCCATGGCTCAGCCCCCTGCCTTGTCTGCTTTGGCCTGCTGGCGGGCCGAGAACATCAGGATGATCAGCACCATGGTCAGCAGCACCATTGATGCGGCAGCGCCGAACGGCCAGTTGCCGGCGTTGCCCTTGAACTGTTCCTCGATCAGCGAGCCAATCATGAAATTCTTGGCTCCGCCCAGAAGGTCCGGCGCCAGGAACGACCCCATCGAGGGCACAAACACCAGGATGCAGCCCGCCACCACGCCCGGCTTCACCGCGGGCAGCACAATGCGGCGCAGGGTGGTCCATTTGCTGGCGTAAAGATCCGCCGCTGCCTCAGACAGCGAAAAGTTGTAGCGCTCCACCGCGGCATAGACCGGCAGCACCATGAACGGCAGGTAGGAGTAGAACAGCCCCAGCTGCACCGCAAAGTTGGTGTTGACGATATGGATCGGCGTATCGATCAGCCCGGTGCCGATCAGGAAATCATTCAGCGGGCCTTGGTCCCGCAGCAGGAACTTCATCGAAACGGTGCGGATCAGCAGATTCACCCAATAGGGGATGGTGATCAGGAACACCCAGACGGGGCGCACGTGCTCAGGCCGGGTGGCAATGAAATAGGCGGTGGGAAAGCCAATCACCAGGCTGAGGAGCGTCGCCGCCCCGGCCTGCCAGATCGAACGCCAGAAGATGGTGATGTAGGTCCATTCCAGCTTGGGTGGCTCATCCCCGAACAACCCGCGGTCAAAGAAGAACTGGTCATAAGCCGAAAGGCTGAACTCCCAGATCACCCCGCCGCGGAATTCCTTGGTGAGGAAGGAATAGATCAGCATCATGCAGACGGGACCCAGCACAAAGATGCCAAGCACCGCCCAGGACGGCAGCAGCAGCCAGCCGCGGGCGTCCTTATATGTGTCTGCGCGGGCTGAGCCGCCGCTTGCTGCGCCTGCTGCCATCAGTCCATCAGGAGGCGCCCGGCCCCCAGCTCCATGTTGACGAATATCTCGCTGCCCGGCTCAAAGATCCGCTTGTTGCCGCGCTCGGAATTGGAGGTGCGCACGATGAACTGCGGCCCCTCGGCCAGATCGACCAGCGTGCTGATGTCGGTGCCCACGAATATGTTCTCGGCCACCCGGCCCTTGAGGCTTTCGGCCTCCACCGGCGTGTCGGACATGAACAGGCGTTCGGGGCGCACCGACATATGCACTTTGGCGCCGGTCCCGATGCCTTCGACCGAATTGCAGGTCAGCGCCTGGCCGCCGCCCAGATGGCAGGTCGCGCGGCCGTTCATGACCTGATCCACCGAAACCTCCAGCAGGTTGGTTTCGCCGATGAAATCCGCCACGAACATATTGCGCGGCTGTTCATAGATCTCGGTCGGACTGCCAAGCTGCTGCATCTCGCCCGCCGACATCACCGCGATGCGGTCGGACATGGTCAGCGCTTCCTCCTGATCGTGGGTGACAAAGATAAAGGTGATCCCGGTTTCCCTCTGCAGATGCTTCAGTTCCAGCTGCATCTGCTTCCTGAGCTTCAGGTCCAGCGCCGACAGCGGCTCGTCCAGCAGCAGGACTTTGGGTTGCGGCGCCAGCGCACGCGCCAGCGCCACACGCTGCTGCTGGCCGCCTGAGAGCTGAGACGGCTTGCGGGCAGCGAACTGCGACAGTTGCACCAGTTCCAGCATTTCGCCGGCGCGGGTGCGGGCCTCGGCCTTGGACTTGCCGCGCATTTCCAGGCCAAAGGCGACGTTTTCCAGGATCGTCATATGCGGAAACAAGGCATAATTCTGGAACACCGTGTTCACCGGCCGCTGATGCGGCGGCAGCTTTGCAATCGCTTCGCCAAACAGCAGGATCTCGCCTTCGGTCACATCCTCGAACCCGGCGATCATCCGCAACAGCGTGGTCTTGCCGCAGCCCGACGGCCCCAGAAGGGTGAAGAACTCATTGTCCTCGATGGTCAGCGAGATGCGCTTGAGGGCGGTGAAGTCCCCGTAACGCTTGACCGCACTGCGCACATCAATCGCATTTGTCGTGTTACCGGGCACTTGCGCCTCCCCCTCTGCCGCGTGTCGTTTAATCCAGCATAGGCAGCGGCGGGGGCTTGCTTAAGAATTGACTCCCTCAGCAAATGTTAGTCTTTGCCTAACCTTTGAAATTCATTTGTTTTCAGATAGTTGCAGAAGATCTTTCCTGATCTGTCAGGATCTGATCCTTAAGCGGTCAGATCGTCCAGCAAGCGGTCCATCATCGCGTCGCATTGGCTAAGCTGACGCAGCTCCAGGTATTCGTCGGGCTTGTGCCCCTGCCCCGCCATCGAGCCGGGACCGCAGACCACTGTTGGAATGCCCAGCTGATGGAAAAACCCGGCCTCGGTGCCAAAGGCGACCTTGGCGGTGCCAGTGCTGCGGGCGAGCGCCCGGGCGAAGGGGACAACTGCGCTGTCCGGTGGCACGTCGAGGCCGGGATACGCGTTGTACTGCTCCACCTCGATGCGGGCCTCCGCAGGGTAGCGGTTGCTGACACGATCCGCGGCGGCCTGAATGCGGGCCAGGATGTCTTCGCCCCGGTCAGCGGCCAGATGGCGGTACTCAAAGGTCATCTCAGCCCGGTCCGGCACGATGTTGAGCGCGGTGCCACCCGAAAGTTTGCCAACATGCACGGTGGAATACGGCACATCATAGGCATCGTCCCGCGCGCCGTTGGCGGCGAAGTCTTCCTGCAGCCTGCGCAGTTCGGACAGGAAATCCCCCGCCAGATGCAGGGCGTTGGTGAAATCCGGCGCCAGCGCCGAGTGGCCGCTTTGGCCAAAACAGACCGCCCGCAGCGCGGCCTTGCCCTTGTGGCCGATGGCAACCTCCATTTCGGTCGGCTCACCCACGAAACAAGCGCGCGGGCTTCCGATCAGCGGAGCGAGGCGCTCCAGCATCTCCTGAATGCCGACGCAGCCGATTTCCTCGTCATATGAGAGGACAATCTTCAGCGGCTCTTTCAGGTCAACCCCTGCCGCCCGGCCGGCCAGCGCCAGAACACTGGCCACGTAACCCTTCATGTCGGTGGTGCCGCGGCCATAGACGCGCTCGCCTTCGCGGGTCAGACGGAAGGGGTCCCGGGTCCACTCCTGGCCGTCCACCGGCACCACATCGGTATGCGCCGACAGCAGCACCCCCGGCCCCGCCGGGCCTTTTTCGGCATACAGCCCCGTTTTGGAGCCGTCCGGCGACGGCAGCCGCGTCACCGCAAAGCCGCGGTCCGCCAGGAAGGCCTCCGCATAGGCGGCCAGCTCCAGATTGGAGTTGCGGCTGACCGTGTCAAAACCGGTCAGCCGCTCCAGGATCTCCAACGTCCTGGCAAGGTCAGTCAAGCCGGAACCCGATCTTGAGCCCGACCTGATAGTGGGCGACCTTGCCGTCTTCGACATGGCCGCGGATCTCGCCGACCTCGAACCAGCTGATGTGGTCGATGGTCTTGGACGCGCGGGCAATCGCCCCGCTCACCGCATCCTCGATGCTGCTGGCGGAGCTGCCCACCACGTCGACCGTCTTGTAAACTGCGTCACTCATCACTCTTCTCCTCACTCTGCGGCCAGCTCGGTGATCTCGCGGCGGAACGGCAGCGCATCGCCGATATCCGGCCCATCCAGCTCCCGCGCATAGCGGTGGCCTGCGTAAGTAGCCCACGCAATTGGCCCCGGCGCGTTCGCATCACCAATCAGTTTGACCGATTTAATGCCTGCGTCCAGCCATTCCGCCTGGCGGGTGAGGAGGTTTTCATAAAGGGTGTCGTTACCAATGCGTGAGGCAACCATCACCACCGCGTCCGCCTCGATAGCCCAGGTGCGGTCCGTATAGGTGCAGTTGGAGACCACGTGACCGGCGTGAATTCCGGTAATCCCGCGGTTCAGCACGATCTCCACCCCGGCCTCGACCAGGCGCGGATGGATAGCGACCTGCTCCAGCGTGTTGTTGGTCCAGTCGCTGACATAGGCCGACGGCGTGACCAGCGTCACCTGCGCGCCCTTGGAGGCCAGCAGCTCTGCCAGAACCCCGCCCATGTAGTAGTGGTCGTCGTCATAGACCACCACACGGCCCTCGGGGATGGTGCCGTCCATCAGGTCGTCCGGCGTGTAAACCCTGGCGCCGTCCGCAATTGGCATCGGCACCACATGCTGGCGGGAGACCCCGTCGCGGCGCCAAGTGGCACCGGTGGCGATGCAGATGTTCTCGAACCCGAATTCCAGAATGCTGTCCGCATCCAGCGGGCTTTCGCGGTAGATCTCCACATTCGGGCGCTGGCTCAGCTGGTAGTCGCGGTAATCCACCACCCGGCCCCAGGCGTTGAGGCCGGGCAGCTGGCGCTCGCGGGTCACACGCCCGCCGATCACATCCTTGGCCTCGGCCACCGCCACGTCATAGCCGCGGCGGCACAGCGCCCAGGCGGCTTCCAGACCGGCGGGGCCGGAGCCGATAACCAGCACGTTCTCGCTGCCGCCCTTGGTGTTCATCGTCTCTGGATGCCAGCCCTTGCGCCATTCCTCCATAAAGGTCGGGTTCTGGGTGCAGCGGCTGATCGACATGGTCATGTCGCCCGTGATGCAAATATTACAGCCGATGCATTCGCGGATGTCCTCGATGCGGCCTTCCTCAATCTTCCTGGGCAGGAAGGGGTCGGCAATCGACGGCCGCGCGCAGCCGATGAAGTCCAGCGTGCCGGATTTCACCATCTTCGCCATCACGTCGGGACTGGTGAAACGCCCCACACCCACAATCGGCTTCTCCGTCAGCTCATGAATGCCGCGCACCAGCTGTTCCTGGGCCGCTTCCTCTTTGAACCGGCTGGGGCCGGAGCAATCCTCCCACGTCCCCTGCGCCAAGTCCCAAAGGTCCGGCAGGTCCTTGTTCATCTCGATGTAATCACGCACCTCGGCGTTGGAGAACCCCAGTTCGCCGATGGTTTCGTCCAGCGAGACCCGCAGGGTGATCGCCATGGTGTCGCCCACCGCATCGCGCATGTCCGCGATCACTTCCTGGCTGAACCGCGCGCGGTTCTCCAAACTGCCGCCGTACTCATCCGAACGCTGGTTGGTGGCGCGGCTCAGAAAGTGCTGGAAGATGCCGAACCCATGCGCGCCATAAAGGCAGATCAGATCAAACCCGGCCTCTTTGGACCGTTTCGCCGCATTCACAAACCAGCGGCGCAGGTCCTTGATGTCCTGCTTGTCCAGCGCGCGCGCCTGCACCGGGTCATTGGTGAAGGTGCGGATCGGCAAGGCGGAGGGCGCCAGCGGCACTTCCTTGGAATAGAGGTTCGGCCCGTTGATCCCGGAATAGGCTAGCTGGATGCCGGCCAGCGCGCCGTGTGTCTTCATCTTCTCCGACATCCGGCGCAGCTGCGGGATGTCCTTGTCCTCCCACAGGCGCAGTTCGATGAACGGCGTGATTTCCGAGGTGTGATGCATCTCGCATTGTTCGGTGAAGATCACACCCCAGCCGCCCTCGGCCTTGATGCCCCGCATCGCCGCCGCGGCAGAAGGGTCGCGATAACCGCCGCCGTTGCAATGGGGCACCTGATAAAAGCGGTTCTTGGCTGTGAGCGGGCCGATCTTCATCGGCTCGAACAGAATGTCATAGCGGGGATCGCGCAATTTCCATCTCCTTTGGTGCAAGAGCACTCAAAGGGTACAGGACTGGCCAGGGCGCTAAAGGTCAGCTTGCGAAAGCATTGATTAGCCTGCCGCTAAGCCGCGGCTCAGCCCTGCGGCGCGGCGTTCAGTCCCGGCAGCGCGCCGTCCTTCACCAGCTCCGCACAATGCTCGACAAAGGAGCGGATAGTGATCGAGTTTTCCGAATCCGGCGCCATCAGCAGCCCCATCCGCATCGGCCGCAAATCCCCCTTCAGCGGGATGAACCTCAGCGTCTTGCCATCCGGGGACTGATCGTTGACGGGGCGGATATTGGCAATCGAATAGCCGTACCCATTGGCCACCAGGCTGCGCATCACCGCCATGTCGCGGGTGCGCTCGGCCACATTGGGCTTGATGCCGGCCTCATGGAAGAACGACAGGAAGTATTCCGCGCTGAACGGCAGATCCAGCAGCACCATCGGATGCTCGCGCAGCTCTTGCACCGTAACCTCCGGCAGATCCGCCAGCGGATGCCCCTCCCCCACCAGCGCATAAGGCGGCAGCTCCGCCAAGGTGATGAAGCGCAGATCGGCCGGGATATCCAGGTTGTAGGTCAGCGCGATATCAATCTCCGCCCGCCGGATGCCGCTGAAGAGCGCGGCCTGATCCAGCTCGATCTGGCGCACATGCACGTCCTTGTAGCGGTCTTCGAACCCGCGCCGCACGGCAGGCAGCACCACCTGGGCAAAGGTCAAGAGGCAGCCGATTGCCAGCGGCCCCCGCACCTGGCCGGAGATGTCGCCGGCAATATCCATCAGCCGGTCCGCTTCGCGCAGCACGGTGCGGGCCTGCTCCAGCATCACCCGCCCCGCCTGGGTCAGCGCCAGCCCCTGCGCATGCTGGCGCACAAAAAGCGGCAGCCCGAATTCCTGCTCCAGCTGCGCAATCGCCGCCGAGATCGACGGCGACGACACGTTCACCTTTTCCGAGGCCAGCGCGATCGACCCCGCCTCCCCCACGGCCACAAAATACTCCAGCTGGCGCAGCGTGTATCGGACTGGCAAGGGCAGGCTCTCCCGGTTCTTCGGATCAGGTCTTATACTTGATCCAGGTGGTTTTCAGGGCAGTGTACTTCTCCAGCGAGTGCAAGGACAGATCCCGCCCGAACCCGGACTGCTTCATGCCGCCAAAGGGCGTCTGCGCCGACAGCGCATCGACCGTGTTGACCGAGACCGTGCCGACCTGCAGCCGCTCCGCCACCCGGCAGGCCCGGCTGAGGTTACCGGTCCAGACCGACGCGGCCAGCCCGTAGATCGAGTCATTGGCCATCGCCACCGCTTCCTCCTCGCTGTCAAAGGGGATCACCGACAGCACCGGGCCAAAGATCTCATCCCGAGCCAGCGGGTCGCTGTGGCTCACATCGTCAAAAATCGTCGGCTGCACGAAACATCCCTTGCCGTCCACGGTGACACGTTCGCCGCCCGCGACCAGATTGGCCGACGCCTTGCCCGCCTCGACAAACCGCATGATACCCTCGGTCTGCTTCTCATCCACGATGGCGCCCATTTTCGAGGCCGGGTCCAGCGGATCGCCCGGCTGGGTCGCCGCCGCGCGGGTCATCAGCTTCTCGACAAATTCCTGCTGGATGGAGCGTTCGACGTAAAGCCGCGAGTTGGCGGAGCAGACCTCCCCCTGATTGAAGAAGATGCCGAAGGCGGCCATATCCGCCGCCGCATCCAGATCCTCGCAGTCCGCAAACACCAGGTTCGGGCTCTTGCCGCCGGTCTCGGGCCAGACCTGTTTCAGGTTCGACTGGCCGGAATACTGCATGAACATCTTGCCAATGGCGGTGGAGCCGGTGAAGGCGAGGCAGTCCACATCCATATGCAGCCCCAACGCCTTGCCTGCGGTGGCGCCAAAGCCCGGCACCACGTTGAAGACCCCGTCCGGCACCCCGGCCTCTGCCGCCAGTTCCGCCAGCCGCAGCGCGCTCAGCGGCGATTGCTCCGCCGGTTTCAGCACCACGGAGTTACCCGCGGCCAGCGCCGCCGCCGCTTTCCAGGTCGCCATGTCGAGCGGGAAGTTCCAGGGCGTCACCGCCCCCACAACGCCCAGGGGCACGCGGCTGACCAGCGCCAGATCGCCCGGCCCGGTCGGAGCCACCTCGTCATAGACCTTGTCGATGGCCTCGGCATACCACTGGAAGAAATGCGCCGATCCGGGCGCATCAACCGTCGCCGCATCCGTCACCAGTTTGCCCATATCAAGCGAATCCAGCAGCGCCATCTCCTCCAGATTGGCGCGGATCAGGTCCGCGAGCCGCAGCAGCACCGCCTTGCGGTCCCCCGGCGCCATCCGCGACCAGCGCCCGTCCTCAAAGGCCCGACGCCCGGCGGCCACCGCGCGGTTCACATCCTCTTCGCCGCATTCGGCCACCTGCGCCAGCACATCGCCCGTCGCCGGGTTCACGCTGGCAAAACTTTTGCCCGACACCGCATCCACGAATTTGCCGTCAATGAACGCCCGGCTGCGGAACGTCAGCCCCGCGGCGCGGCTTTTCCAGTCGTCATAGCTGTAATCCAGCATCTCTTTCCCTCCCTGTTCCGCCGCGCTCATTCGTCGCCGGGCACGCCGTAGGACGGCGCCTCGCGCGGGTCGAGCGCGCGCTGCACATAGGCGTCCAGCTGCGGTTTGTAGATCTCCCAGGCGGCAGAGATGCTCTCAATCGGGCAGTCCCTGGTCCAGTCGCAGCGCAGATCCGCCACCGGCCAGCTCACCTTGTCGACGAGCTTCATGCCTGCCGAATGCACCGGCCCGGCCTCGCCGCCCGCCGCCAGCCCGGCCCGCATCGCAGCAATCAGCCGGTCGCCAAGATGGCCTTCAGCCGCCTGAAACCCATCCACAATCGCCTGGCACACCCCGTCATCGGCCAAAAGGTTGCCGCCCGAGGCCACGTCCTTGCCTTCGGCCTGGGTCCAGATCCCCAAGCTGTTCGGCCCCGAATGAATCGCGGTGCCGCCAATGCTGTCCACCGCCAGCACCTGCCGGTACTCGATGAACCGCCCGATTTCGCGCACCTTGGCCACCGCCGCGACGGCGGTCATGCCCTGCTCCATCAGATCCAGCGCCAACGGCCCCAGGCTAGGGTCGGTCACATTCTGGCTCGCCACCGCGCCAACGCCCGCGCGGGCAAAGGAACAGCGCGCCGCCACCGCCGGCGAGGAGGACGAGATCGCCACCCCGAACATGCCGGTCTCCGCGCAGCGCGCCACAAGCGAAAAGGTCATTGCAGAACTCCCTGCTGCTTCTTTCTGGTCACAAATACTCCCCGGGGGAGCGCGAGGGGGCAGGCAGCCCCCTCGTTTCCGCCCTCAATCCGGGATCACAGCGGTGCCGTCGATCTCCACCAGCCATTCCGGCCGCGCCAGCGCCTGCACCACCAGCCCGGTGGACACCGGATGCACCCCTTTGATGTATTCGCCCATGGTGCGGTAGACCGCCTCGCGGTGGCGCACATCGGTGATATAGACCACCACCTTGACCAGATGCTCCATCGAGCCGCCGGCCTCCTCGATCAGCTGCTGGATGTTCTGCATCACCTTATGGGTTTGCTCGACCGGGTCATGGCTCTCGATGTTCTTCGCATCGTCCAGGTTCTGCGGGCACTGGCCGCGCAAATAAACGGTCTTGCCGCCGGTGGTCACCACCGCCTGGCACAGGTCGTTGTCGAGGTTCTGTTCGGGATAGGTATCGGACGTGTTGAATTTACGGATACGGGTGTGGGCCATGATGTCCTCCTGGCATGACGGAATGGCAGCGCCGCCGGGTCAGCGCCCGGCGGCCGAGTTCAAACAACGTCCGCGCGGTCCTCACCGGGGCCGCGGTAACCCTCATAATGGCGCTGGATGGCAATCTGATCGGCCACATGCTTGGCATCATGCCAGACCCCCCAGATGAAGGTCGAGCCGCGCCGTGACTGCCAGGGCAGGCCCAGAAAGTAGATCCCCGGCGCGGCCGACACCCCGCGCTGATGCTGCGGGCGGCCCTGCGCGTCAAAGGCATCCACCGTCATCCAGCTGAAATCCTGCCGGAAACCCGTGGCCCATAGGATCGTGGTGATGCCCTCCTCCGCCAGATCCAGCGCCCGGATCGGATTGGCCAGACTTGCCGGATCGGGGAAGACCTTGCGGGCTTCCGGCTCCTGCGGCAGGTCAATGCCGGTGCGCGCGGCATAGGCGTCCGCCAGGTCGAGCATCTTCAGGTAGTCGGCATCGCCCGCCGCGATATTGTCCTGCAGGTCGCCTGCAAACTTCATGATACCGCCGTCATAGGATCCGGTCATTCCCAGCAGCGTCACGCCTTCGCCGCCCAAGCGGCGGAAATCCATGGTCTGGCCGCCATAGGCGCCGCTGACCGAGATCGTTACATGCTCCTTGCCCGGCTCCAGCGCGGCCTGATCCCAAAGGCCCAGCACCCCCAGCCACCAGACAAAATCTCGGCCCCGGTACATCCGCGGCGGCCGGTCATGCGGGCCTACCGACAGATAGACCTTGCGGCCTGCCCGGTTCAGCTCATCGGCGATCTGCGCGCCGGAAGATCCGGCCCCCACCACAAGCACCGCGCCGTCCGGCAACTGATCGGGATTGCGGTAGTGGAAGGAATGCAACTGGTTCACATCCGCCCCTTCCGGCACCAGCGGCGGGATCACCGGGTGCTGAAAGGCGCCGGTGGCGGCCACAATCCGCTGCGCCTCAATCTCGCCGCCCGAAGTTTCGACCCGGAAACCGCCGGAGCCATTGATGCGCTCAGCCTTAAGAACCTCAACCCCGGTGCGGATGGGGGCCTTGATCCGTTCGGCATACTCGGCAAAGTAATCCGCCACCCGGTCCTTGCCGGCAAAGGCCTCGGGATCGGTGCCGGTGAATTCGAGATTGGGAAAGCGGTCATGCCAGGCCGGGCCGTTGGCCACCAGCGAATCCCAGCGCCCCGTGCGCCAGGCCTCAGCGATGCGGTTCTTTTCCAGCACCAGATGCGGCACGCCATGGCTGGTCAGATGCTCGCTCATGGCCACACCCGCCTGGCCCGCTCCGACAACCAGCGTGTCTGTCTTTTCAATCGCCATCCCGAAACCCTCTCCTGACACGGCGGCACGGGCTCGCCCCTGCCTGTCTTCCTCAATAGGAATTCCACATCCCCGGAGCGCGAAAAAGAAATCTATGGCTTACCTCTGCTTCGCTTGGGGCTAAGCAGGGGATTCCCAATTTTGCGCAACGGCTTGCCAGGCCAGCGCAGCAAAAGGAAAGCCGCCCTGCCACGTGAATGGCAGAACGGCTGAGTGCGCGCCTTGCATAGGAACCGGCGCGAGGAGGGTCAGCGCATCACAAAGGGATCCGGGATCGCCTCGTCGCTGGTGCGCAACCAGACCGCCTTCACCTTGGTGTAATCCAGCGCCGCCTGCAGCCCGCCCTCACGCCCGTGACCGGACAGGCCATGGCCGCCAAAGGGCGCAATCGGGCTGACTGCGCGGTAAGTGTTGACCCAGACGATGCCCGCCCGGATGCCCCGGATCATCCGGTGCGCACGGGTCAGGTTCTGGGTGAACACACCAGACGCCAGGCCAAAGGCGGTGCTGTTGGCAATTTCCATCGCCTCTGCCTCGGTCTCGAAAGTGACCACCGACAGGACCGGGCCAAAGAATTCAGTCGACAGACAGGGCGCCTCCGGCGCATCCGAGCAATCGAGCACCGTGGGCGGGAAATAGAAGCCCTCCCCCTCCGGCACAGTGCCGCCGGTGACCAGTTTGGCGCCCGCCTGCAGCGACGCCCCGATCAGCCGCAACGCATGGTCGCGCTGTTTCAGGGTGCAAAGCGGCCCGACTTCGGTTGCCAAGTCATCCGGCACGCCAATCACCACCGCTTCGGCCTTTTCCTTTAGCCTTTTCAGGAAGGCGTCCTTGATGCCCTTCTGGATCACCAGCCGGGACCCCGCGACGCAGCTTTGCCCGGTGGCGGCGAAAATCCCCGAGACCTGCGCGTTCACAGCGCTTTCCAGATCGGCGTCATCAAACACGATGAAGGGCGACTTGCCGCCCAGCTCCAGCGAGGTGGAGGCGAGGTTTTCCGCCGAGTTGCGCACGATATGCCGCGCCGTCTCCGGCCCGCCGGTGAAGGCCACATGGGCCACTTTTGCGTGGCTGGTCAATGCAGCCCCGGCCTCCGGCCCGCCGGTGATGACGTTGAAAACACCCGGCGGGAAACCCGCCTGATCAAAGATGCGGGCAAACTCCAGCATCGGCGCCGGGCCTTCCTCGGACGCCTTCAGCACCACCGTGCAGCCCGCTGCCAGCGCCGGGCCGATTTTCACCGCGGACAGGAACAGCTGCGAATTCCACGGCACGATGGCGGCCACCACGCCCACCGGCTCGCGCCGCAGCCAGACCTCCATGTCGGGCTTGTCGATCGGCAGATGCGCGCCCTCGATCTTGTCGGCAAGGCCTGCGTAATAGCGGTAGTATTCCGCCACATAGGCGATCTGGGCCGAGGTCTCTCGAATGATCTTGCCGGTATCGCGGGTTTCCAGCTCCGCCAGCCGCGGCGCATTTTCCGCTACCAGATCCGCCAGCCGCATCAAGAGCTTGCCGCGCTGGGTGGCGCTCATCCCGGTCCATTCAGGGGAGAAGAACGCAGCCTCCGCCGCCGTGACCGCCCGGTCCACGTCCGCTGCAGACGCGGCAGGCATCAGCGCCCAGGGCGTGCCTGTTGCCGGATCAAGACTGTCAAACGTGGCATCTGCGTCCTCAAACGCGCCGCCGATGTATTGCTGGAAGGACAGCATTTTTCAGCTCCTTTGATGGACCTTTAATGATACTTGAACACATTCTTCATCAGTTAACCGCAAAGTGGCCTTCAGAGCATTTAGCTCTTTTACCACCCTTAGGCCTATCAGACCCGGCGAGCCCCCACCTTGCCCGCCGGGTTGCCTTTCTTCACTGAAACGCGGGCATGACTTCGGTGATGAACCGTTCAAGCGAGGCTTTTTTGCGATCAAAGCTCATGCTGCTGTCGATCCAGAACGAGTATTCATCATAGCCCAAGGCTTCATATTTTTTCAGCCGCTCGATCACCGCAGCCGGTTCGCCGATCACCAGATCGCGCTCCATCGCTTCGGGGCTATAGAACGGATGCGCGGCGATATCCGCGTCAGTCAGGGGATCAATCAAACCCTGCGACACGTCCCGCTTGTTCATGAACCAGGCGCCGAAGTAGTTGTAGAACCGGTTCAGTTCCTCCGCCCCGCGTTTCACATCCGCCGCACTGTCGGCCACATAGGTATGCTGAAGCAGCATTATCCTGGGCCGCGGCACCTCACTGTGCTTGGCGCAAGCGGCGTTGAACTTGCCCATCAGCTCTTCAATCTCGCCGTCGCCCTGCCACAGTGGCGTCACCTGCACGTTGCAGCCATTTGCCACGGCGAATTCATGGCTGTTGGGATCGCGCGCCGCAACCCAGATCGGCGGGCCGTTTTCCTGCACCGGCTTGGGGGAAGATGTGGTTTTCGGGAAGGAATGAAACTCCCCGTCCTGCGCATAGTCGCCCTGCCACAGACCTTGGACAGCCGGGATCAGTTCCCGCATCCGCTGGCCTGCCTCCCAGGCATCCATGCCAGGCAGCATCCGTTCGTATTCATAGGAATAGGCGCCACGCGCGATGCCCAGATCCAGGCGGCCCTCGGTGATGATATCGGTCATCGCCGCCTCGCCCGCCAGCCGGATCGGATGCCAGAACGGTGCAATCACCGTTCCGGTGCCCAGACGCACATTCTTGGTATGGCGCGCCACGTCCACCAGATTCAGAAACGGGTTCGGCGCGATGGTGAAATTCATCCCGTGATGCTCACCCGTCCAGACCGCATGCATGCCGCCGTCATCGGCGATTTTGCACAGCTGGATGAACTCATCATAAAGCTGCTTCTGATCCTGATCGTTCGAAATCCGCTCCATATGCGCAAAAAGCGAAAACTTCATGAGCCCTTGCCCCCTGTCCTCACCGCGCGGACCTGCCCGCGGGTCTGGTTTCCATAATACACCCCGAAATTGCCCATCCGGCTTTCACTGGCGAAGCGTTCCAGCATGGTGCAGACCGCCGCATCGGCGATATCCATCAGCGTGGTCTGGCTAAGCTGGGTGAAAGCGCCCTTGGCCGGCGTGCCTCCGGCGGATTGGCACAGAAACGAGATGTGCTGATGTTCGCGCGCGTCGTCTTCAAACACCGAATAGATGAACCCCGGCTCCGCCTCGACCCCGGTCTCGGCAATCAGCCGGGCCAGCGCGGCGGAGGCGCCCTCCTTGCCCACCCTTGTTTCCGGCAGCGTCAGCTTGCCCTGATCATTGCCCATCAAGAGCACTTTGCCCTCATGCTCGATCAAGGCCGAGACGATCAGCTTGGCGCCCTGGCTCAGCGCCTCGGCCTCGGCGGCGGCAGTCACATAGGCACCGCGGGCGTATCCCAGCCCTGGCGCGGGCGAGGTCTCAAAGGCTTCGACCCTGCCGATCAGGATCAGGTGGTCGCCGGCCTCAACCCGTTTGTGCATGGAGCAGTCGAACCAGGCAGAGACACCCGCAAACACCGGGCTGCCCTCTGGCCCCGGGTGCCACTCAACATCAGCAAAGCGGTCCTCGACCGGCCGGGCAAAGGTGTTGGAGACGTCTTTCTGGTCCTCAGCCAGCACGTTGATGGCAAAGCCGTCCGCCTGTTCAAATGCGGCGTAATTGCTGGAGGAGTTGGCAAGGCATACCAATACCAAAGGCGGATCCAAGGAGACCGAGGTAAAGGAGTTGGCAGTAAAACCGATTGGATTGCCGTCCTGATCCTGCGCCGTCACCACGGTGACGCCGGTCATGAAGGTGCCAAAGGCGTTGCGCAGCGCGCGCGGGTCGATGTCGCTCATGACGGCTCCTGTTCCGCTGAAGTGTCCAGCCAGTCCTGCAGGGCGGCGTTGACCGCCGCCGGGGCGGTCAGGTTGACCATATGCCGGTGGCCCTCAATGACAACCGCCCTGCCCAGCGGCGCGGCACCGGCCATCGCCTGCGCCATGTCCGGGGTTGAGTTCGGATCGCCATCGCCGGTCAGCGCCAGCAGCGGGCAAGCAATGCCGCCAAAGCCATCCGCGTAAGTACTGTCGCCGCGGGCAAAGGCGGTATAGGCGGCGGCGTAGCCCTGATGGTTCACGCTCGATAGCCAGTCGGCCACCTGCGCCCGCGCAGTCTCGTCCGCCGCAGTATCCCCGAACCAGCGGATCAGGGGTGTTTCCAGATCAAAGCTGCCGGCGCGGATTTCGGCGGCGCGGGCTTCAACCGCTTGCCGGGCCTCTGCCGTGCGCCGGAACACCCCGTTCAGCAGCGCCACGCGTAAGACGTTCTCAGCATGGCAGACCGCATAGCCGCCCGCAATAAGCGCGCCCATGGAGTGGCCCCCCAGCGATACAGGCCCCAGGTCCATGGCCAGCAGAACTGCATGCAGCCAAGCCACATAGTCCGGCAGCTCCGCGCCTTCAGGCAAGGGGACGCTGCCGCCGTGGCCGGGCATGTCCAGTGCAATCACCTGATGCGTCAAGGACAACGCCTCGATCTGCGGTGCCCAGGCCGCCGACTGCATGCCGACCCCGTGGATCAGCACCACCGGCGCGCCTGTTCCCGCGCGCTGGCAGGTGACAGGCCCGTAAGGTTCAGACAGCTGCAGGGTTGTCGACGTCATGGCCCAGGTCCTTCAGATCCTGATAACGGTCACCGATACGGTGATGCGGGCGGCCGCCGATGGAGGCGCCGAGCGCGATCACAATCTCATCCGGCCCCGGTGCATCGGCCACCGACAGCTGGATAGTCAGGTAATGGCTGCGCCGCCCGCCGTCGTTCTTGTCCATCAGCGGGATCTGCAAGGGCGCATTGGCCGGCCCGCGGGTGTTGGTGAAGGCCAGATAGGATTTCGCTCCCACCGCCTCGCGGAAATGATTGCCGAAACGCAGGGTGTGGATCAGGGCGGAGGCATGCTCGACCTCGCCGTTCACCCCGACGATGGCGGATTTGCCGTAGCCCTCAACCTTATCGCCGCCGCCAGCGGCCTCCAGGATCATCGCCGTCAGCTTCTCGCCCAGTCCCGGCGCGCAGTCGTGGATCGCCGGGCGCAGGTCCTCGACAAAGCCCTGCCCCGCCCAGGGGTTTTTGATCACCGCTACCGCAGCAATCATCTTCAACGGCATTTCCGCTGCCTTGCCGCCCTCGATCAGGGTCTCTTCGACATGCAGCAGCGTTTTGCGGATTTCAGCAGGCATGGGCAGTGTCTTTCGTCAGTGATTCCAGTCAATGTAATATGGTATACCATCAGACAGTATGTCAATGCAGACTTGTTCAGCTCCGCCGGGGCTGGTATCGGAGGAAACATGACCAGCCCCGTAATGCGCAAAATTGAACAGCCGCCGCAAACCCTGCGCGACATCGTGCAAGAGCGGATGCGCGAGGCGATCATCGCAGGCCAGTTCGCCCCCGGCGAACGGCTGGTGGAACGCCCCCTGTGCGATCAGCTGGGCGTCAGCCGCACCGTGGTGCGCGAAACCATCCGCTATCTGGAGGCAGAGGGGCTGGTCGAAATCCTGCCCGGCAAAGGCCCCATCGTGGCGAAACTCACGTGGGACGACGCGCGGCAGATCTATGATATCCGCCAAATGCTGGAGACAGCCGCCGCCACCGCCTGCGCCCGGAACATGACACCGGAGCTGGCAGAGCAGCTTCAAGCCGCGCAACACGCCCTGCAGGACGCTGTGGCGGCGGGCGTCCCCGGTCCCATGCTGCGTGCCACGACAGAATTCTACCGGATCATTTTCGAGGGTGCCGGCCACAGCGTTGCCTGGGAGATCGCCCAGCGTCTGAACGGCCGCATCAGCCGCCTGCGGGCGGTGACCCTGTCGACCGAAGACCGCCTGAAACCGGGACCTGCCCATATGCAGGATATCTGCCAGGCCATTGTATCAGCCAATGCAGAGGCCGCGCGGACGGCCATCGAACAGCACCTCGGCGACGCCAAGCGCACTGCACAACGGCTGCTGCTGGAAGAAAAGCCGCTGGGTTAAGCCCCTTTACCAGCAGCCAGCGCCGAAAATGCCAGAAACGTCTCGCAAATCCCCTGCGCCGCCGCCTCCAGCAGCCGGGCGCCATCCTGTGGATTGGCCAAGGCGGAGTGCGAGCCGACCCGCCCGTCCGGGAACTCCGCCCGGTGCTCATCCGGCGGGCCGTGGCGGTCGCCGGCATGGGCCATGATGAACTCCGGGCTCAGTTTCCGCGGCGGCTTTGCCGCCTCGCCCGCGGGCAATTCGCCCAGCAGGGTCTGGGTGATGGCAACCTCCGACGGGGTCGCGTGCATCCCTTCCCAATCGCCATAGAGGTCCCTGCGCAAAGCGTTGACCTCCCCCGGCTCCCACCAGCTGCGGATGGCGACGCGCTCCGGATCCAGCGCCTGTGCCGCCCGCTGCAGAGGCGCCAAATTCGCACCGTGGCCGTTGACGATAAACACTCCCGAAAACCCCTGCGCCAACACCCCGCGGAACACCGCGGTGGCGTGGGCCTGGAACAGATCCTCCGGCATTGAAACAGTGCCGGGAAAAGCAGTGTTGAAGGGCGCCGGCGTATAGGCCAGCGCCGGCGCCACAATTGCATCGCACAGTTCCGCCGCCCGCAGCGCCACCGCCTCGGCGCAGATCGTATCGGTGCCGATCCGCCCCATCGGCCCGTGCTGCTCGGTTGAGCCGACCGGCACCATCACCGCCGCGCCCGCCTTCAGGCGGGTCTCCACCTGCTGCCAGGTCATATGGGCAAGCTGCATCGTCTTCTCCTGTCATTTCGCCACGCATCGCTTTTCCTTTGCCTGCGGGCGGCATAGTCTGTGGCAATGGAAGATTCATCGCCCGCAGACATCAAAAAACCCGCGCTGGACCAGCTGGTCGGCGCCGCGGTCAAGACCCACCGGATGCTGGCCGGGCTGACGCTGGCCGGGCTGTCGGACCGCGCAGGCGTGTCCACCGCGATGATTTCCAAGATCGAGCGCGGCCAGGTCTCCGCCTCGCTCACCACGCTGGAAGCGCTGGCCAATGCCATCGGCGCGCCGCTGATCAACTTCTTTGCCGGCACGGTGGAGCATTCGGACGTGTCCTTTGTTGCCGCCGGTGAAGGCATGACGGTGCAGCGGCTGGGCAGCGGCTTTGGCCATACCTACAAGATGATCGGCCGCGCCGAAGCCAGCCATGTGAGCTTTGAAAGCTTCGCCGTCACCCTGGAACAGCCGCTGAAGCCGCGCCCGCTGTACCGCCACAGGGGGCTGGAGTTCATGCATATCACCAGCGGCGAGATGGTGTTTCAATGCGGCGATGCCTCGTATCATATGAAGCCCGGCGACAGCATCAGCTTTGATTCCAGCAACGCCCACGGCCCGGTAGAACTGAAGACGGACAAGGTGAGTTTTATCACCATGGTCACCAAAGCCGAATCCAGCGAAGCCTAACCGGAACGCAGCCGCCGGAGCGGCTGCGCAAGGGACCTAAAGCCCCCATTTCTCACGGTTGGTTTCAAAGAACCCGGTGGCTTTCTTCACCTTGACCCAGTTGTTCACGTAGTTGATCCAGACCTGATCGTCCTGCGGCAGCAGCATCGCAATCGGCGAGGGCGCGCGCGGGCCGGTGTCCGGGACCCTTGTCACCGGGAACTTCTCTTCCAGGGTGGAGCCTTCGATGTTGGAAGTGATGAACACATCCGCCCGGCCTGCCAGCACCTCTTGGAAGCCGCGTGCCGGAGCCTCAACCACCTTGATATCGGCCTCTGGGAACCACTCCCGCGCCAGTTTCTCAAACGTGGTGCCCAGCGTCGTCGCCACCTTCACCCCCGGCTGATTGATCGACGCGTAGCCCGAGAAATTCCCGGCTTTGTCCTTGAGTGTGAATGGAAAAATCTCCACCGCGATGTAGCTTTCGGAGAACCCCGCAACCTTCATCCGCGGCGGCGAGATCGAGGCTGAGCCGGTCAGATGGTACTTGCCCGCAACCACGCCATTGACCAGCGTTTTCCAATCGGTCGGTACAAATTCCACCTCGACGCCCAGATCCTTGGCCAGCTCGGCCATGATATCAATGTCATACCCTTTGTAGCTGTTGGTCGCCGGATCGCGCAGCGACATCGGGTTCCAGTCGCCCGTCGTGCCGACCTTCAGCACACCGCTGTCCAGAATGTCATGCAGCGCCGATTGCGCCTGCGCGGCCCCCGCCAGCGCCCCCGTCAGTGCAACTGTCACAGCCGCGGCTGCCACCGCCTTGATAAAGCGTTTCATTGGTATCTCCCCGTTGGTGCGTTTTTGGTTGCCTAGGAAAAGTAGCAGATTTGATGCTTGATTTAACGGCAACCGGGCAGTTAACCTCAAGAAAAATTTCTCTTGGGAAGAAAAATATGCCTGGGAACCCGCAGCCAGACCCCGCACTTGCCATCGAACTTGCCGGTGTCAACAAATGGTATGGCACGTTTCATGTGCTGAAGGACATCAGCCTGACAGTGCGTGCCGGTGAAAAGGTTGTGATCTGCGGGCCGTCCGGTTCCGGCAAGTCCACCGTGGTGCGCTGCATCAACCGGCTGGAGGAGCATCAGAAGGGCATCATCCGGGTCGACGGGATCGAGCTGACCAACGATCCGCAGTCCGTGGCCGCGATCCGGTCCGAGGTCGGCATGGTGTTCCAGCAATTCAACCTGTTCCCGCATCTGACGGTGCTGGAAAACCTGACACTGGGGCCCATCAAGGCCCGCGGCATGTCCAAGGCCGAGGCCGAAGCCAAGGCGATGCACTACCTGGAGCGCGTCCACATCCCCGACCAGGCCAGAAAACGCCCCGGCCAGCTGTCGGGCGGCCAGCAGCAGCGGGTGGCGATTGCCCGCTCCTTGTGCATGGAACCCAAGGTTCTGTTGTTTGACGAGCCGACCTCGGCGCTGGACCCGGAGATGATCTCTGAAGTCTTGGACGTGATGGCGGAACTGGCGGTGGACGGCATGACCATGGTGGTTGTCACCCACGAGATGGGCTTTGCCCGCAAGGTGGCCGACCAGATGGTGTTCATGGATGCCGGCGAGATTGTCGAGCAAGGCCCGCCGGAGGAGTTCTTCGGTGCGCCCCGCTCGCCGCGCTGCCAGAAATTCCTGTCGCAGATCCTGCAGCACTGACCAAAGGGGCCGAACCATGAAAAAGACCCTGATCCTAATGCTGCCCTTGCTGGCGCTTGCGGGCTGTTCCAGCTCCTCGACCTGGGGCTGGTATGTGATCAACCCGATGACCGCCAGCGGCTGGGTGAATGTGAAATTCCTGATCTCCGGCATGGGCGACACCATCCTGATCTCGGTGATCGCCGCCGCGATCTCCATCGCGCTGGGGCTGGTGGTCGCCCTGCCCGGTCTCGCCAAAAACCGCGGCTGGCGGATGGTGAACCGGGTCTATGTGGAGCTGGTCCGCTCGATCCCGCTGCTGCCGATGCTGTTCTGGGTGTTCTACGGCCTGCCGATCATCTTCCGCGAAATGGGAATGAACGTGCCGATCGACCCGTTCTGGGGCGCGATCATCACCCTGGCGCTGTCCGACAGTGCCTTTACCGCTGAAATCTACCGCGCAGGCATCCAATCGATTGCCAAGGGCCAGACCGAAGCGGCCCAGACCATCGGCCTCAACTACCTGCAGACGATGCGCTATGTGATCCTGCCGCAGGCGATCCGCCGCATCCTGCCGCCGCTGGCAAACCAGTTCATCTACATCGTCAAGATGAGCGCCTTTGCCTCTGTCATCGGCATGCAGGAACTGACCCGGCGCGCCAATGAGCTGGTGGTCAGCGAATACCGCCCGCTGGAAATCTACACCCTGCTGATCCTGGAATACCTGGTGCTGGTGCTGATCATCAGCGCCGGTGTGCGCTGGCTGGAACGCCGGATGGGATCGGACGAAAGAGGCTGAGGAGAGACAAATATGGACTGGAAAACCTTCATGGCCGAAACCGAGGCCAATATCGGCACCTTTTCGAAAGAAGTCCCCGACACCGTGCGCGGTTTCGGCACCATGGGCCAGGCCGCCAAGAAAGACGGCGCGCTGAGCGAAAAGACCAAGGAATTCATCGCCCTCGGCATCGCCATCGCCACCCGCTGCGACAGCTGCATCGGCTTTCACGTGCGGTCCTTGGTGCGCCTCGGCGCCACCCGCGCGGAGCTGTGCGAGGCTTTGGCGATGGCCACCTATATGGGCGGCGGCCCGTCTTATGCCTACAGCGCCAAGGCGCTGAAAGCTTTTGATGAGTTCTCGGAGTAAGGGGCAGTCATGAGACCGGATCTGATCGGCGGCGAGGGGTATGTGCAGAACTGCTGGTATGTGGCAGGGCGCAGCGAAGATTTCGGGCGCGAACTGACCGCGCTGACCATGCTGGAAGAGCAGATCGTGATCTACCGCGACACCAAGGGCGCACCCATCGCGCTGGAGGATGCCTGCCCGCACCGCAAGCTGCCGCTGTCGCGCGGTACCATCGAGGGCGACCATGTGGTCTGCGGCTATCACGGGCTGACCTTCGACTGCAGCGGCGAATGCGTGATTGCACCGACCCAGCTCGACAACCCGCCGCGCCGCGCCGC
Source organism: Leisingera sp. F5 (assembly GCF_001593695.1). Classification (NCBI taxonomy): domain Bacteria; kingdom Pseudomonadati; phylum Pseudomonadota; class Alphaproteobacteria; order Rhodobacterales; family Roseobacteraceae; genus Leisingera; species Leisingera sp. F5. The sequence goes on from NZ_LUKH01000019.1 coordinate 22,626, forward strand.
GGTGCATTCTTACCCGGCAGAGGACCGCTGGGGGTTTCTGTGGCTGTGGATGGGCGATCCGGAACAGGCCGACCGGGGCCGGATCATCGACATTCCGAACTTCGATAATCCCAACTGGGGTAAGACGCAAAAAGGCGCGATGGAGATGGCCTGCCACTATCTCTACATCACCGATAACCTTTTGGATCCCAGCCACGTCGCCTGGGTTCACCTGACTTCCTTTGCCGGTGCCGGAACCGACAACCGCCCGCTGGATCTGGAGGAAACCGAGGACGGCGTCATCGTCTCCCGCTGGGTGCTGGATGAGGCACCCCCGCCCTATTACAAGGATATGCTGCCCTTTGGCCCGACCTGCGACCGCAAGCAGCATTACGAATGCCGCCTGCCTGCCACTGCGATCAACATGTCGGTCTACACACCCAAAGGCGAAGGCGGCAAGGATGTGCCCCTGTCGCCCGATGCCTTCGTCAACATCTCCTACAATTTCATCACCCCGGTGGACGCCGGGCGCTCGCGCTATTTCTGGTTCCAGCACCGCAACATGCATGCTGGCGACGAGGCGATGTCCCAGCGCATGTTTGAGGGCGCCGTCATGGCCTTTACCGAGGACAAGGACGTGCTGGAATACGTCCAGACCGGCATGGCAAAACGCAAAACGCCCTATATCAACCTTGGCCTGGATGCAGGCGCAATGCGGTTCCGCACAAGGGTCGCGCGCCAGATCAAGTCCGAAGCCGGCTGAAAGCGAAGCCGTTTCCCTGCAAGGGGAACGGCCATGAAAAGTCGATTTTTCATGGCTGAAATCCGCGCCGGATTTCAGCTGGCAAGCCGCCCGCCCGGTCCCTGCCCCACCGCTTGCGCAGGTGCGTCGAACACCGCCCGGATACAGGGGTGCTGCGCCAGAATCTCTGCCCCGCCGGGCACCAGATGCGGGTTGAACACACCATCCTTCCAGACCACCGCGCCGTCCACTTCGATTGTCGGATCCAGCACGTTCAGCGAAATCTCTCCGGGCGCATAGTGGCCGCAAGTGTGGAAATGCATCAGCCGCGGGTTGCCAAAGGCGCCGCCGCTCCAGCGCTCGTAATTCTCAGCCGCCGCCATGCCATAGGCACAGCCCGGATGGATACCAGCATGCCAGGAATGCATGGTCATCGGATCCAGCCCGAATTGCTGCCCTACTTTGGCGTAGTGCACCCGGGCGCAATGCACGTCCATCTCGTGGCCCTCGAACCTCTGCAGCACGCTGCCGCGGAAATGCACCGCCAGCGGTTCGCGCAGATCGCAGCCGTAGGGCTCATAAAACCTCGACCCGGTGCCGACCAGGAACCCGTCCTGCATCACCACCCCGGAAACCCCCTGCGCCGGCACCGGCGCAAAGACCGACATCGGGAACCGCGTCACGGACACATCCGCAGCACCGGATTTGGGATAAGCCGCCCCCGGCCCGCTGAAATCGGTCCCCAGCGGGCAGGTCACGCGGATATGCTCCGCCGCCGCCATCAGCGTATTGACCGCGTCTTTCAGCGCCACAAACCCCTGATAGTTGGCGCGCCCGAACCCGGATGCCAGCATCCCTGCATCCAGCGCATAAGACATGATCGGGCGGATCCCCTGCATGTCCTTGCTGAACCGGATCTGATCACCGCTGCGCGACAGGAACAGCACCCGGTCCACAGCTTTCATCCGCGCAACCAGCGCTGGCGGCAGCGCCGCGCCCATCGGATCAAACGGCAAGGTCTCAGCCGCCGCCTCAATCCCCAGCGCACGGGCGCTGTCCAGCACCGCCCCGGTAATCGCCGCGTCGTAATAGCCGTTCGCGGGGTCTTCCCGCAGGATCAGCAGATGGTCCCCGGCGCGCAAACCGCCGCAGGTCACCAGCAGGTTTTCGGCGCCAGCGCGCAGATCCGCATCCTGCATCCCGCAATTCTCCCTCTTGATCCTCACGCGGATGTTACCCGCAGCCGCGCTCTCCGATCCAGAAAAATTTCACAACAGTAGAATTTTCTACTGTAATTTAGGACAGCCCTTCCCCTATCCTGCCCCCGGAAACCGCGGAGAGAACAGATGAGCGCATGGATTGAGATGATCCCGGACGAAAAGGCCGAGGGCCGGCTCAAGGAATTGCTGGACAAGGCGCGCACGCCGCATGGCACCGTCGACACCGTGATGCGGGTGCATTCGCTGCGGCCCGAAACCATGAACGGCCATGTGACGCTGTACCGCTCGGTGCTGCATTCCAAGGACAACAAGCTGCCATTCTGGTTTCTAGAGGTCATCGCCAGCTACACCTCAATCCTGAACGACTGCACCTATTCACTGACCCATCACTTCATGAACGTGCGCAACCTGCTGAAGGACCAGCCGCGCAGCGACCGGATTTTCACAGCACTGAAGGCCCACCGCCCCGAGGATGAGTTTCAGGGCAAGGACCTGGCGCTGCTGCGTTATGCCGGCAAGCTGACCACCGATGCGGGCAAGATGGTGAAATCCGACTTTGAGGCGCTGAAAATCGCGGGCTGCGACGATGGCGAGATCCTGGAGGTGAACCAGGTCTGCGCCTATTTCAACTACTCCAACCGCTTGCTGAACGGGCTGGGTGCCACCACCGAGAACGACGTGATCGGCTATTACAAGGGCGACGACTAAGCCTTAGCGCCGCGAAGGCTCCAGATCGGCGCGGAATGGCGCCAGACTGTCGGTAAAGGCGTCCAGGAAATCCAGCGCCAGCAGCGACCGGCTGCCCGACACCGGCCGCAGGATCGACAGCCGGTGGGGCAGCTCCGGCGCGAAGGGCACGATGGCGATGTTCTGGCCGCGGAACTGCTCGGCATCCAGGGCGCTGACGACTGAGGCGCCCTGCCCCTGGCTGATGATGATGCAAGCGGTGGAGAACTGGCGCACCTCGATCCAGCTGTTCAATTCCACCCCGGCTTCGGAAAACGCCTTGTGCAGCCGGCGGAAAAACGGGCTGTCGCGGCGGGTGTGGATGATCTTGCGGTCCCGCAGATCGCGCGGCGTGATAACATCCTGTTCTGCCAGCGGATCATCCTGCGGCAAAACACAGACCGTGCGGATGGCGATGTCGATGTTTTCCACCGCCGGATGGGCGGCGAACCCATCTGTGATGCCGCAGTCATACTGCTCGCCGATGATCCACTCCAAAATCCGCTCAGGCCGGTCCGGCTCCAGCGTCAGCCGCACGCCGGGGCGGTGCTCCAGAAATCCGGCCAGCAGCTTGGGCAGCAGCGCTGTTGCAAATCCCGGCAGGCAGGCGATGCGCAGGTGGCCTGCGGTGCGCTCGGTCAAGTCCCGGTTGAGTTCCTCAAGATGGTTCAGACTGTCGAACACCCGCCCCACTTCGGACAGCAGATAACGCGCCTCAGAGGTGGGAATCAGCAGCCCGTCCTTGCGGGTAAACAGCTCCACCGCCACCGATTTCGAGAAATCAGACAGCAGCCGGCTGGCGGCGGGCTGGGAAATCCCCAGCGTCTCGGCGGCGCGGGTGACAGAACCTGTGCGGGCAACAGCCTGAAAGGCCTCAAGCTGGCGGAGTTTGAATTTCAAGGGGTTAGCCGCTTTCAAAGGAAGAATGACACGTCACCGCATAACATCATGTTATGAAATTTGTCAAAAAACTTTTGCTTGAATTATCTTTCCCGCCGGACAAAAGCTATCGGCAGAGCCAACTTTGGGAGAGAAGCTCATGTCCGTTAAATCCTTGCTCTGCGCTTCGGCTGTTCTGGCCGTTGCTGGCAGCACCGCATTTGCAGAAACCGAAATTCAGTGGTGGCACGCCATGGGCGGCACCAATGGCGAGCGCGTCAACAAGATCGCCGCAGACTTCAACGCCACTCAGGACGAGTACAAGGTCGTGCCCGTCTACAAGGGCAATTACACCGAAACCATGACCGCAGCGATTGCCGCTTTCCGCGCCAAGGAACACCCGCAGATTGTGCAGGTCTTCGAGGTCGGCACCGCCACCATGATGGCCGCCAAAGGCGCCATCTATCCGGTTGAAAAGCTGATGAACGACGCAGGCGAACCGTTTGACGGCGATGCCTTCCTGCCCGCGGTGGTGTCCTACTACGAAACCCCCGAGGGCGAGCTGCTGTCGATGCCCTTCAACAGCTCCACCCCGGTGCTGTGGTACAACAAGGACGCGCTGGAGGCCGCAGGCGCCGACGTCCCGACAACTTGGGATGAGGTCAAGACCGCCTCGCAGAAGCTGGTCGGCAACGGCATGAAATGCGGTGTCTCCTTTGGCTGGCAGTCCTGGGTGATGATCGAGAACTTCTCGGCCTGGCACAACCTGCCCACCGGCACCAAGGAAAACGGCTTTGCCGGTTTCGACACCGAGCTGACCTTCAACAACGCCAGCGTGGCGGCGCGCCTGGATGATGTCGCCTCGATGGGCAAGGACGGGTTGTTTGTCTACGGCGGCCGCCGCGGCGACAGCCTGCCGATGTTCACCAACGGCGAATGCGGCATGTGGATGAACTCCTCGGCCTATTACGGCTCAATCTCTTCGCAGGCCCAGTTCGAGTTCGGCCAGTCCATGCTGCCGCTGGACACCAAGGTCGCCGACGCGCCGCAGAACTCGATCATCGGCGGCGCCACCCTGTGGGTGCTGGAGGGCCACGACGAGGCGGAATACAAGGGCACCGCCAAGTTCCTGACCTACCTGTCCTCGCCCGAGGTGCAGTCCTGGTGGCATCAGGAAACCGGCTATGTGCCGATCACCACCGCTGCCTATGAGCTGTCCAAGGAACAGGGGTTCTATGACAGCAACCCCGGCACCGACACCGCGATCAAGCAGCTGAGCCTGAACACCCCCACCGCCAACAGCCGCGGGCTGCGCTATGGCAACTTTGTTCAGGTCCGCGACGTGATCAACGAAGAGCTGGAGGCCCTGTGGGGCGGCGAGAAGACCGCCCAGGAAGCGCTGGATGCCGCGGTTGAGCGTGGCAACGACCTGCTGCGCCGGTTTGAGCGCACCGCCAACCCGTCCTAACCCATCCTGACGACCCGGCCCAGCCGCCCCTTCCCCGGGGCGGCTGGGCCACTTTCCTGACTGGGGCCTTTCATGCTCAAACGGGTGCATTTCCCAACCTCGGCGCTGCCTTACCTGCTGGTCGCGCCGCAAATCCTCATCACGCTGGTGTTCTTCATCTGGCCCGCCAGCCAGGCGATGTATCAGTCCTTTCTGATCGAAGACGCCTTTGGCCTTGGCACCGAATTTGTCTGGTTCGAAAACTTCGAGATCCTTGCCACCGACCACCACTACCTGGCCAGTTTCCAGCGCACCGCGGTGTTCTCCCTGCTGGTGGCGGGGCTGTCGATGGGCGTGGCGCTTCTGCTGGCAGGTTTTGCCCAGCGGGTGGTGCGCGGCGCCATGTTCTACCGCACCCTGCTGATCTGGCCCTATGCGGTCGCGCCCGTTCTGGCAGGCGCCCTGTGGGTGTTCATGTTCAACCCGACCCTTGGCATCTTCCCCTATTTCCTGGAATTCGCGGGCATCACCTGGAACCACTACCTGAACGGCACCCAGGCGATGGCGCTGGTGATCCTGGCCGCGGCGTGGAAGCAGGTCGCCTATAATTTCCTGTTCTACCTCGCCGCCATGCAGTCGATCCCCAATTCCGTGATCGAGGCCGCCGCCATCGACGGGGCAGGCCCGGCACGCCGGTTCTGGACCATCATCTTCCCGCTGATCTCGCCCACCACCTTCTTCCTGCTGGTGATCAACATGGTCTACGCCTTTTTCGAGACCTTCGGTATCATCCACGCCGTCACCCAGGGCGGCCCCGGCACCTCGACCACCATTCTGGTCTACAAGGTGTTCAACGACGGCTTTGTCGGCCTCGACCTCGGCGGCTCGGCCGCGCAGTCGGTGGTGCTGATGGTGCTGGTGATCGCCATGACCGTGGTCCAGTTCCGCTTTGTTGAAAGAAAGGTGGCATACTGATGGTCGAAAACCGCCCCCTCACCGCTTTTCTCACCCATCTGGTGCTGGTCCTCGGCGTCTTGGCCATTGCGCTGCCGGTCTGGATCACCTTTGTCGCCTCCACCCATGACCAGCTGCGGATGAACCAGGCGCCGCTGCCCCTGTGGCCGGGGGAGTACTTCCTGGAGAACATGAAGCAGACCCTGTTCGGCTCCGGCCTCAGCGGGACTGAGACCGCGCCGGTCTGGCTGATGCTGCTGAACTCCCTGGCGATGGCGCTGATGATTTCCACCGGCAAGATCGCAATTTCACTGCTGTCGGCCTTTGCCATCGTCTATTTCAAATTCCCGTTCCGCATGGGGTTCTTCTGGATGATCTTCATCACCCTGATGCTGCCGGTCGAGGTGCGGATCCTGCCCACGTTCGAGGTGGTCGCCAATCTCGGAATGCTGAACAGCTACTGGGGATTGTCGATCCCGCTGATCGCCTCCGCCACCGCCACATTCATGTTCCGGCAGGTGTTCCTGACGGTGCCGGATGAACTCTTGGAGAGCGCGCGCATCGACGGCGCCGGGCCGCTCAGGTTCTTCTTTGACATCCTGCTGCCCTTGTCGCGCACCAATATCGCGGCGCTGTTTGTGATCCTGTTTATCTTCGGCTGGAACCAGTACCTCTGGCCGCTGTTGATCACCACCGACACCTCGATGACCACCATCGTGATGTCGATCAAGCAGATGCTGGAAGCGGCCGAGCAAAGCCCGCAATGGAACATCATCATGACCACGGCCCTTTTGGCGATGATCCCGCCGGTGTTTGTGGTCATCGCAATGCAAAAGCTCTTTGTGCAGGGCTTGACGGAAACCGATAAGTAAGGCGCCTGACAGATGGCTGATATTCAACTCACAGACCTGGTGAAATCCTACGGGCCGACCCAAGTGCTCCACCATGTCGAAGGCGGCATCAAGGATGGCGAATTTATCGTCATCGTCGGTCCCTCCGGCTGCGGCAAATCCACGTTGCTGCGGATGGTGGCGGGGCTGGAAAGCGTCACCTCCGGCGAAATCCGCATCGGCGGCAACCGGGTGAATGAACTGGAACCCTCTGCGCGCGACATCGCCATGGTGTTCCAGAACTACGCGCTTTATCCGCATATGTCGGTGCGCCAGAACATGGCTTACGGCCTGAAGATCCGCAAACTGCCCAAGGATGAGATCAACCGCCGCGTCGAAGAGGCCGCCGAGATCCTGGAGATCAAGCAATACCTTGACCGCAAGCCGCGCCAGCTGTCCGGCGGCCAGCGCCAGCGGGTGGCCATGGGCCGCGCCATTGTGCGCGATCCGCAGGTGTTCCTGTTTGACGAGCCGCTGTCGAACCTCGACGCCAAGCTGCGGGTGCAGATGCGCCTGGAAATCCGCAAGCTGCAGCAGCGGCTGGGGGTGACCTCGATCTACGTGACCCACGATCAGGTCGAGGCAATGACGCTGGGCGACCGGCTGATGGTGCTGAACGGCGGCTATGTCGAACAGTTCGGCACCCCGATCGAGCTGTATGACCGCCCGGCTTCGGTGTTTGTGGCGGGTTTCATCGGCAGTCCGGCAATGAACTTCTTCCCGGCGGAACTTGGCAACGGCCAGGCCGCCCTGCCCGGCGGCGCCGTGCTGCCGGTGGCCTCGGCCCATTCCGGCGCTGCAACCCTGGGCCTGCGCCCTGAACACCTGACCGCGGATGTAAACGGCCCGATTGCGCTTGAGGTGGACCTGTTGGAGCAGCTGGGTGCCAACACCCTGATCCACGGACGCCTGCAGGGCACCGAACACGCCCTCACCGCCAGCGTTCCGGGCCACGCCCGCGACAGCATCGGCAGCATCCGCCGTTTTTCCGCCACGCCAGCGCTGACACATCTGTTCGACACCGCCTCCGGCAAGCGTCTGGCAGGCTGATGGGCTACCCGCAGATCCCTGCCTTTGCAGGCGCGCCCGGCGTGATCCGGCTGATCGGCCACCGCGGCGCCCGCGGCGTGCTGCCGGAAAACACAATGGAAGGCTTTGAGTTCACCCTGAAAACCGGGGTGGAGCTGCTGGAGCTGGATGTCACCACCACAGCCGACGGGGTGGCGGTGATCACCCACAATCACCGCCTCACCCCCTCGATGGTGCGCGATGCGGAAGGGCAATGGCTGCAAGCCACGCCACCCAAAGTCTCAGCCCTCAGCTTTGCCGAACTGCAGCAATACGACGTGGGCGGGCTGGACAGCAGCAGCGCCTATGGTCGGCGTTTCCCGGATCAGGCTTTCCTCAGCAACATCCGCATTCCCCGTCTCGCAGACCTGCTGGCGCTGCTGCAACAGCCCGCACACCAGGGCGTGCATCTGCTGCTGGAGATCAAGTCCGACCCGGACCTCCTGTCCGACACCGCCGCCCGCCGGGCGCTGGTCGGGGCAGTTGTTTCAGAGGTCCGCAAGGCCAATCTGCAGCCCCGGACCGTGCTGCACAGTTTCGACTGGGATCTGCTGGCCGACTGTCAGCGCCTCGCCCCGGAAATGCCCGCATCTTTCCTCACCCAACTGCCGGAGAACGCCGCAGATGTGGGCGAGGATTCCTCCAAGGCGGTCAACCCCGTTGCAGGCTGCACTGCGCTCGACCTGCCAGCCCGCGTCGCCGCCGCCGGGGGCCAGTTCTGGTGCCCCTATTACCTGGACATCACCGCGGACTCCCTCTCCCTCTCCCTCGCCCGCGACCTGGGCCTGACAACCGTGGTCTGGACGGTGAACGAGCCCGAGGACATCGAACGCATGATCGACCTCGGTGTTGATGCGATCTGTTCCGACTATCCGGGCCGGGTGCAGCGCCTGCTGCTGAAGCGCGGGCTGCACTGGCGCGCCAACTGATAAAGGCCGTTCTTCTTACAGAAGAACGGCCTTTAAAAATCGATTCTTCATGGCTGAAATCCGCGCCGGATTTCAGCCTTTTTCATGTCACCGCAAGATACCGGGCAAGTTAAGCCCATGCTCGCGCGCGCAGTCCTTGGCGATGCCGTACCCCGCATCTGCATGGCGCATCACGCCGGTCGCCGGATCATTCCACAGAACACGGCCGATGCGGCGGTCCGCGTCCTCGCTGCCGTCGCAGCAGATCACCACGCCGGAATGCTGCGAAAAGCCCATGCCGACGCCGCCGCCATGGTGCAGCGACACCCAGGTCGCGCCGGAGGCCGTGTTCAGGAGCGCGTTCAGCAGCGGCCAGTCGGACACCGCGTCCGAACCGTCCATCATCGATTCCGTTTCGCGGTTGGGCGAGGCGACCGAGCCGCTGTCCAGATGGTCGCGGCCAATGACGACCGGCGCCGACAATTCGCCAGTGCGGACCATCTCGTTGAACGCGAGACCGGCCTTGTGGCGGTCGCCCAAGCCGATCCAGCAGATCCGCGCGGGCAGACCCTGGAAGGCGATGCGTTCCTGCGCCATGTCCAGCCAGCGGTGCAGGCCTTCGTTCTCGGGGAACAGCTCCTTCATCTTGGCGTCGGTCTTCTTGATATCCTCCGGGTCGCCTGACAGTGCGCACCAGCGGAACGGGCCGATACCCTTACAGAACAACGGGCGGATATAGGCGGGCACAAAGCCGGGGAAGTCGAATGCGTTCTCCAGCCCCTCCTCCAGCGCCATCTGGCGGATGTTGTTGCCGTAATCGACGGTCGGAACACCCATCGCATGGAAGTCGCACATCGCCTTCACCTGCACCTTCATCGAGGCGCGGGCGGCTTTCTCAACCGCTTTCTTGTCGCTCTCGCGGCGTTCCTTCCACTCACCCATGGTCCAGCCCAGCGGCAGGTAGCCGTTCACCGGGTCATGCGCCGAGGTCTGGTCGGTCACGATGTCGGGGCGGATGCCGCCTGCTTCCGCGCGCTTCACCAGTTCCGGGAAGATCTCTGCCGCATTGCCCAGAAGGCCCACGGATTTCGCCTCGCCCGCGGCGGTCCAGCGCGCGATCATCTCCAGCGCCTCGTCCAGGGTTTCAGCCTTTTCGTCCAGGTATTTGGTGCGCAGGCGGAAGTCGATGCTGTCCGGGTTGCACTCCACCGCCAGGCAGGATGCCCCGGCAAAAACAGCTGCCAAAGGCTGCGCGCCGCCCATGCCGCCAAGGCCGCCGGTCAGGATCCACTTGCCGGTCAGATCGCCGCCGAAATGCTGGCGGCCGGCCTCGGCAAAGGTTTCATAGGTGCCCTGCACGATGCCCTGGGTGCCGATGTAAATCCACGAGCCCGCGGTCATCTGGCCGTACATCATCAGGCCCTTTTTATCGAGCTCGTTGAAGTGGTCCCAGTTGGCCCAATGCGGCACCAGGTTGGAGTTGGCAATCAGCACGCGGGGCGCGTCCTTGTGGGTCTGAAAGACGCCAACCGGCTTGCCGGACTGCACCATCAGGGTCTGGTCTTCTTCCAGGTTTTTCAGGGTCTCGACGATCAGGTCGAAATCCTGCCAGGTGCGCGCGGCACGGCCGATGCCGCCGTAGACCACCAGCTCATGCGGGTTTTCCGCCACATCGGGATGCAGGTTGTTCATCATCATCCGCATCGGCGCCTCGGTCATCCAGGACTTGGCGGTGATTTCCGAACCGGTGGGCGGGAAGATGTCGCGGGTGTTCTTGCGGGGATCGCTCATGCCGAGGGCCTCCAGTTTTTGAGATCAGTCAGGATTTTGGTGAGATGCGCGCGCAGCTGTTCCGCGCGCTCCGGCAGATAGGTCCAGGGGGGGCTTTCCTGGCAGTAGGTGGCCTGCGCCAGTTCCATCTGGATCGCGTGCAGGCCGTCCGCAGGGCGTCCGTAATGGCGGGTGGTCCAGCCGCCTTTGAAACGCCCGTTGAGGGTGGAGGTATAACCCTCCGCCGCTTCGCAATTGGCGACGGTCAGCGCCTCAATGGCCGGATCGCAGGTCGCGCCCATGTTGGTGCCCACGTTGAAATCCGGCAGGCGGCCTTCGAACAGGAACGGAATATCGCCGCGGATCGAGTGGCAGTCATAAAGGATGGCAAAGCCGTGGATCGCCTTCACCCGCTCCAGCTCCGCCGCCAGCGCGGCGTGATAAGGTGCGTGATAGGCGTCGCGGCGGCGGGCGGTTTCCGCCTCGTCCGGCTCCTTGCCGTCATGCCAGATCGGCAGCCCGTCAAAATCTGTAAGCGGCACCAGCGTGGTAGTGTTTTGCCCTGGATAGAGACTGATACCGGCGGGATCGCGGTTCACGTCGATCACATAGCGATGGATGGGGGTGCGAACGGTTGTCACCTCCTCCACCAGCCCCGCGTAGAGGTCGTGGATATGCCAGTCGGTATCAGCCAATGCCCTGCCCGTCTCGTTCAGGCGCTCCCAGATTTCCAGCGGCACATCGGTGCCGGTGTGGGGCAGCCCCAGCACCAGCGGCGAGGCGCCTTGGGTGACCTCAATCATGCCGCCACCTTCACGCCAGCGGCATCCGCAACCCGGCCCGCGCGGACCATGGCGCTGGCAGCCTCGATATCCGGTGCCAGATAGCGGTCTTCCGCCAGCGCGGGGATATCGGTGCGCAGCATTGCCAGAACGTCCTGCAGGCGCGCGGAGGTTTGCAGCGGCGCCCGTGCCTCCACCCCTTGCGCGGCACAGAGCATCTCAACACCCAGGATCACCGACAGGTTCGCATTCATCCGTCCCAGCCGCAGCGCACCGTGGGCGGCCATTGACACGTGGTCCTCCTGGTTGGCCGATGTCGGCGTCGAGTCCGTCACGCAAGGATTAGCTAAGTGTTTGTTTTCGCTCATCAATGCGGCGGTAGTCACTTCAGCAATCATGAAGCCGGAATTGAGGCCCGGATCAGGCGTCAGGAACGGCGGCAGGTCGTGGCTGAGGGTCGGGTCCACCATCAGCGCCACCCGGCGCTGCGCAATGGCGCCGATTTCGGCCACGGCCAGCGCAATCTGATCAGCAGCAAAGCCCACATATTCGGCGTGGAAGTTGCCGCCCGAAACGATGCGCCCCTCATTCACCAGCACCAGAGGGTTGTCGGTGACGGCGTTGGCCTCGATCTCCAGCGTCTTCGCAGCCATCCGCAGCACGTCCAGCGCTGCGCCCACCACCTGCGGCTGGCAGCGGATGCAGTACGGGTCTTGCACGCGGGTGTCGCCTTCGCGGTGGCTTTCGCGGATTTCGGAGCCGTCCATGATGCCGCGCATCTGTTGCGCAACGTCGATCTGCCCGGCATGGCCGCGCAGTGTGTGGATATCGGCGATCAGCGGCGCGGTGGAGCCCATGATGGCGTCGGTGGACAGCGACGCAATCGCCATCGACGCCTCGGCCATGCGCCAAGCATCAAACAGCCCTGCCAGCGCGCAGGCGGTTGAAAACTGGGTGCCGTTGATCAACCCCAAGCCTTCCTTGGGACCCAGCACAATCGGCTCTAACCCGGCCTTTTTCAGTGCTTCCGCGCTGGACATGCGGGTGCCTTGGTACGTGGCTTCCCCTGCCCCGATCATCGCCGCCGCCATATGCGCCAGCGGCGCCAGGTCGCCGGAGGCGCCCACGGACCCCTGCGACGGGATCACCGGCACCACGCCGCGTTCCAGCATCTGCTCGATCTGCTCAATCACCAGCCAGCGCACGCCAGAGGCGCCGCGGCCCATCGACAGCAGTTTCAGCGTCATCATCAGCCGGGTCTTGTCCTCCGGCAGCGCCTCCCCTACCCCGCAGCAATGCGACAGGATCAGATTGCGCTGCAGGGTGGCGGTATCGGCGGGTGCGATCTTGGTCGAGGCCAGCTTGCCGAAGCCGGTGTTGATGCCATAGACAGCGTCCTCGCCTGCAGCGGCATCCGCCACCATCTGCGCGGCGGCCTCCACCGGCCCACGGGCGGAGGCGTCCAGCTTGGCCGGAGTCAGGTTGCGGTAGATAGCTTCCAGCGTGGACAGGGTCACTGTGCCCGGAACCATCTGAATCATCTCGATCATTGTTTGCCCTCATGAATACGGGTGTAAAGCGGGTTGAAGCCGATGCGGTAGGCAAGCTCGCCGGGCGTTTCCACGTCCCAGACCGCCAGATCGGCGCGCATGCCGGCGGCGATCTGGCCCCGGTCACTCAGCCCCAGCGCGCGGGCTGCATTGCGTGTGACGCCTGCCAGCGCCTCCTCCGGGGTCATGCGGAACAGAGTGCAGCCCATGTTCATGGCCAGCAGAAGCGAGGTCAGCGGCGAGGAGCCGGGGTTGCAATCCGTCGCCAGCGCCATCGGCACGCCGTGGCTGCGGAAGTGCTCGATCGGCGGTGCCTGGGTTTCGCGGATGGTGTAAAACGCGCCCGGCAGGATCACCGCCACCGAACCGGAGTCCGCCATCGCCTTGGCATCGTCCTCGGTCGCGTATTCCACGTGATCAACTGACAATGCGCTGTACTGCGCCGCCAGTCCAGTGCCACCCTGATGGCTCAGCTGCTCGGCGTGCAGCTTGACCGGCAGGCCCAGCTCCTGCGCAACTTTGAACACGCGTTCGATCTGCGCAGGCGCAAAGGCGATGTTCTCGCAGAAACCGTCGACCGCATCGACCAGCCCTTCGGCATGGGCGGCGCGCAGGGCGGGAATGCAGACCTCGTCAATGTAGGCGTCATCCCGGCCCTTGTATTCACCAGGCGTGGCATGAGCGCCAAGGAAGGTAGTTTTCACCGTCACCGGGCGCAGTTCGCCCAGACGGCGGGCGGCGCGCAGCATGTTGAGTTCGGTTTCCCGGTCCAGCCCATAGCCGGATTTCACCTCCACCACGGAGGCCCCCTCGGCGATCAGCGCATCCAGCCGCGGCAGCGCGCCCTGCACCAGATCCTCCAGCGATGCGGTGCGGGTCGCGGACACGGTGGAGACGATACCGCCCCCTGCCCTTGCAACCTCTTCATACGAGGCGCCGTTCAGGCGCATCTCGAATTCCATCGCCCGGTTGCCGCCAAAGACGATATGGGTGTGGCAGTCGATCAGCCCCGGCGTCAGCAGCCGGCCGCCCAGATCACGCTGCTCCCAGGAAAAATTGTCAGCTGACAATTTTTCCCGCGGACCGGCCCAAACAATCCTGCCGCCGGAAACCGCAACCGCGCCGTCCTCAATCAACCCATAAGGCGCTTCCGTCCCGGCCATGGTGGCCAGACGCGCGCCAGTCAGAACAAATTCCCCAGTCACAGAATCCCTAAGTCCCTTTACTGCCGTTTCGGCAATAAACTACGGATTTAGGCGATTATGTCTAGTCATAAAACACGGCAGCTCTCCTGCCCTATCTACCCTCACTATGCGGGACCCGCGGGTGCAGATCATCAATGATGATCGGATGAGCATGCGGGGAGCCGCCTTGCAGATGCGGATGGTCCGGCGGCAGATCGGAGTGGCTATGCGCAACAGGGGATGCGCTGTCCGCGGGCCACAGGCGGTGCGCGGCGATCAGCCCGGCGGTTGCCAGCAGAGCCAAGGCCAGCATCGCCGCTCCCCCGCCCCAGGCGGCCATCAGCCAGGCTGACAGCGGATAGAATACCAGCCAGCAGGCATGCGACAGGGTGAACTGTGCCGCAAAGATTGCGGGCCGGTCCTCTGCATGGGCTGAGCGCGCCAGCAACCGCCCCGACGGTGTCAGAATGGCAGAATAGCCGACGCCGATCACGGCCCAGGCAATTGCCAGCCGTGCATATGTCAGCGGCGCCGCAAAGGCAGCCAGCGACAAACCCGCCAGCGCAGCAATACCCAAACCCGCCCCCGCCAGCATAACATTCCGGTCGCTGATCCGTTCCAGCAGGCGCGGCAGCAGCATGGCCGACAGCATCGAGCCGCCGCCAAACGCAGCCAGCGTCAGCGCAACCGAGGTTTCCGGCAGCTCGAGTTCCGCGCGCACCAGCACCACCGTGTTCACGATCACCATCGACCCGATTGCGGAAACCACCCAGTTCAGCGCCAGCAGCCCGCGCAGCCGCGGCGTTTTCAGGCAATTCCGGATCCCCCGGGTGGTCCGCTCGTACACCGGGCGCAGCACGGATGGCTTAGGCGACGGCAGCGCAATGGAAAACAGCAGCAGCGCTGATCCCGCGAACCCAGCGGCAGTGCCCCAGAACAGCGTCGAGGAGCTCACCAGCAGCAGCAGTGCTGCGGCCAGCATTGGACTGGCCAGGCTCTCCAGCTCAAAAGCCAGCCGCGACAGGGACAGTGCCTGGGTGTAATCCTTCTCCTGCGTCAGCACATCGGGGATCGACGCCTGGAAGGCAGGCGTAAACCCGGCGGAGGCCGATTGCAGCACAAAGATCAGCACATAGACCTGCCAGATCTCATTGACGAACGGCAGGCAAACGGCGACCGCCATCCGCACCAGATCCAGCAGGATCAGCATCCTTTGCCGGTTCACCTGCTGGGCCCAGGCAGCGGCAATCGGGGCGACGGTGACATAGGCCACCATCTTGATCGTCAGCGCGGTGCCCAGAACCAGCCCGGCGCGCTCACCTGCCAGGTCAAAGGCCAGAAGGCCAAGCGCCACGGTCGCCAGCCCGGTGCCGGTCAGGGCCACGATCTGGGCCAGGAATAAATGCCGGTAAGTCCGGTTGCGCAGGATAGTGAGCATGGAGCGGCGTGTTCCTTTTGCTGTAAAGACCCCGTCACTGTGGTCATCGTGCGGTGGCGAAAGCAATGGATTGATTTGCCGTAGCAGTGCGGAAAGTTAGAAATTGTCAGCTGACAATTTCTGCAGCCGCGTCCGGACCGGCACCGGAAAGACAGGGGCCGGATTGCCCTGCGCACCGTTTATGCCTGGACACCCCTCGCTTTCGGCCCCCTGTTTTGCCGTGAATTCCAGCGGCGGGCAAAAGTTGTCAGCTGACAACTTTGCTCCGAGGCATCGATGCAAGCCGTTCCCTAGCGAACTGTTTGGCGGAGTTTCCACAGCGGACGGAGAACCGGTCCGGGCCTGAGCAGCCAAAGCCCCCCCCTATGCTCCAAAAAATTGTCAGCTGACAATTTCCGCCCGGTGGCCTGCCTGCAGCAGCGCATTCAGCATTGGCGCGGTAGAAAACTGACCTGTACGCGCCTTCTGCGCCAGCCGCCGCAGATAAGCGCCGGGGCTGCGGATGGTACTGAGTTTCTCCAGGATGCACATAACCGCTGTTGCGGCCTCCTTGCGGCCCATCGCTGCGCGGGCGTCGCTGAGCACAGGCATCTCGATACCGATCATTGGTGAAATCTTCTCGGCTATACGGTCGGCATCCTGCCAGCTGCGCAACCCGTCAGGATAGTAAGATTGCACTTCCGGGCAGGCACGCAGGACGGTGGCCAGTTCACTGTTTTTCTCTGCCTTGCTGTCCCCAGCGGCTGAACGCGCAGGCTGTTTGGAGGGCTGATCGGGCGGCGCCCCTTCAGAGTCAGAATCTTTTTTTATTGAATCCTGTATGTGCCGCTCATTCCGGCTGCCGGGGCCGCTCAAAACGCGTGCAGGCAGCTTAGAGGCCCGCGGGGTTTCTTCGGGTGTACGGCTGGCAATTTCACTGCGCAGCGTTTCAGCCGCCTGGGTCAATTCGGCTTCGCAGGGTTTACGGCGCAGCAGTTTGCGCACAGTCTCCAGCAGCACCTCTGCCGTGCCATCTGCCAGCTCCAGAAGCTCTTGCCGCAACACGGCAACCCTGTCGCGCAGCACCGCCAAATGCTCGGCTCGGGCTTTGGCATCCAGCGCCGCATCAAAGATCTGGCAGGCATGGCAGGCGAGGGGGGACAGATCAAAGCCGAATGCCAGCGGCATGTCATCGCCGGTGCGCCGGGCATAGCGTTTGCGGTTGGGGCTGTTCTTCCGGCTGACAATACCCAGCTTGGTGAGGGCGGCCAGATGGCGGCGCAGGGTGCTTTCGGGCATCCCGTTCAACCGTTCCATCAGCTTGCGGTTCGACGGGAACACAATGGCGCTGCCCGGTTCCGCAGGCAGCGCCCGGTCCGGGAAAAAGGTCAGCAACGCCTTCAGCACGCCAAGGGTGCGGTGGCTCAGTTCAAATTCCGCGGCGGCGTGCGTCAGCGCAGCCAGAAGGTCCCACTTGTCGTGAGTACCTGCCAGCCGGCCGCACGGATCCTGCCGCCCAAATGCGATTTGGGACGCCTGTTCCATGTTATTTTCACGAAAGACAAAGAATTCCCGTCCCCATGCGGCGCATGGAGTTGACAGTGACGAGTCTGAAGGGCTATTCCAAAGGTGCTAAATCTGAGAACGGCCTTCTGGGATGTAATGTCCTGGGGGGCTTTTCTTTTGCCTGTTCACGTGCCTCCTGTTCTTAGTGTTTCTGCTCTTGCTCAGTCTTCCGGCTGCTCGGGCTGGTCTTGCTGCCAGCGGCCGTGAAGCTCTTCCATGATCTCTTCTGCATGGGCGTCGAACCAGGCGTCAAAGCCAGGCGTGTCCTTGGCAGAGATCGTCAGGGTAATGCCTTTGGCGGTGGACTTGATGCCTGCAACCTCAGCGCCGCCGCTGCCGGGCAGGCCACGGGTCTTCGGCGGGGCAGGGGCCGGTTTCGGGTCCTGCGGCACGCTCCGGGCATGTTTCAGAACGGCCTCGAACCGCCCGTCGGAGTCATAGGTCGTAAAGTCGGGCCGGTTTGTTCTGGTGATCGCCCGGGCCCGTGCTGCGGAATCGTCGAACAGCTTGACCAGCATCATCCAGCGGTCGCGGCCAATGCCGGGGGCTGAGCCGATCGTCCGCAGGAAGGGCAAATCAAAGGCTGTGCCAACCTTGAGCATCCGCGACACCATCGGCAGGTCGATCGACAGCGCCGCGGCAATTGTCTGCCGTCCATAGCCATCCGCCTGCAGCTGCGCCGCAAAGGCGGCCTTTTCAATGAAGCTGAGGTCCTGCCGCGAGGTGTTTTCCTGGCCCTGGGCCATCACCAGCGCATGATCATCCAGCTGCCGCACCATCGCCTTCACGGGCAGGCCCAGCTCGCGCAGCGCCTTCAGGCGGCGGCGGCCATAGACGATTTCGAACCGTCCCTGCGTCTTGGGATGCGGGCGCAGCAGCACCGGCACCTGCTGGCCATAGGTCTGCAGGCTGTCCTTTAACTGGTTGAAAGCCGCCCCGTCCATGCCCAAGCGGTCCTCATAGCCCGCATCGTCGATCAACGCGGTGTCGATCTCCTGCACGGCGCTTTCCTGCAGCTTGCTGAGCGAGGATTGCAGCGCCCCGACCGCGCCGCGCGGCATCATTTTGGGTTTCGGCCCGCCAGCGGATGCTGCGGGGCTGTTCAGGGCCGTGCTGAGAATGCCTTTGCGTGCCATCAACGCCTCCATGCGTGTTGAAGGAGCGATTCTATTTCATCGTTAACTTGATTCAGTGAATCCACCGCACGGTCATAGGTTGACCTGTGAAACTGGGATCTTTCGACCTCGTAAACCGTCTGCTGGGTCAGGCCCGCATCGGAAATCGCGGTGGATTTCAGCATCGGGGCGACCATGACCTCCTCACCGAACAGCTGCCGCATGAATGCAACCACCTGTTGCTGCGGTCCGTCATTCGGCTCGTACCGGTTGATCAGGAAGCGCAGGAAATCAAATTCCAGCGCGGCGCCGGCATTGGACACGACATCCAGCAGTTCGGCTGACATTTGCAGGAATTGCGACATCGACGCGATGTCGAGCATGTTCGGCACCACGGTGATGATGACACCAGTAGAGGCGCAGAGCGCCGACATCGTCAAATAGCCCAGCTGCGGCGGGCAGTCGAAGATGATCACATCGTAATCCTTCTCGACCTCCTGCAATGCTGCGGCCATGCGCGAGAAAAACGCAGGCTGAACGTTGTTCAAAAGTGCCTGCGGGGTTTCGTGCTCAAATTCCTGCAGGATCAACCCGCCGGGGGCCAGATCCAGGCCGCTGAAATAGGTCTGCTGGATGATCTGGCGCAGGGGCAGGGGGTCTTCATAGCGGATTGCGTCATAAATCGTCCCTGTTTCAAGGAAATCGACCTCGGGCCGATAGCCGAAAAGCGTCGTCAGCGACGCCTGCGGGTCGATATCCACCGCCAGCACCCGATAGCCCTTCAGGGCCAGCCGCTGGGCTGTGTGAATGGACGAGGTGGTTTTGCCCGATCCGCCCTTGAAGTTCAGGAACGACAGCACCTGCACCTTGTCGCCGTCGCGGCGGCCGCGCAGGTAGGTGCCGGGCGTTTTGGCCGCGGCATCCAGGATCTTGCGCATTTCCAACAGATCGGCGGCAGAATAGTGGCGCCGCCCGCCCGGTGTGGTGTGCACCTCGGGCAGTTTGCCGTCAAAATGCAGCTTGCGCAGGAAACTGGAGGAAATGCCCAGCATCTCTGCCGCCTCGCCTGCGCTGAACAGGCGCAATTCCTTCCTTGCATCCGGTGCGAAACTCGCCAGCATGTGGCTTTCGAGGGCCGCACTGAGGCTTTCCGCGTTCTCGCGGATTCGCTGATTGATGTGGAGTGCTACTGCCAACTGCTGCCCTCTCGATAGTAACGCTGTTTTGCGTCAGCGCCTTATTTATCGTTTCTATACGCAATGCGAACAGTGTTTTGCAATAGATTCCTTCGTTTACAGGTTGCAGGCGGGTTTCCGGAGTTGCAGCCGGACGGCCCGGCCTGTCCGAAAAATTATTTTAAGCCATTGAAGTAAAACAATTATAATTGATGGGCGAGAGCAGTCCAGGGAGAAGCGTGTTACCCCGCCCTCAGTGCACATGATCCGCAGTCGGGCGCAGCGGGTGAGTCGCTGCAGATCAGCGATTCCTCCGGAAATAGACCGCAACAGGCTCTACTTAGGGTCTATTATGCTGCTGCGCGGCCTGAGTACCGATGCGGGAACGCTCCGAAGCCGTGCTTTGGAACTGGAACATGGTACAAGCCGGTTCCATTGGATGGAATGTCGGTTTCTGCAACCGCATTTCGCAATCCTGCAGGTGAAACCGCATCTCTTGGGTGAAACTCTCCGTCAAAGGAGACCCCTGCTATGACTGAGCAAGCCATTGCCCCCCGCGCCCGCTCCGGCGGCCGCAACGCCCGCCGTGCCCTGCGCACCGCCCCGAAATTCGACATGCTGCCGGGCCTGACCCGCAACATCCCGCTCTGCGAGGTGATGGACGGCGCCCAGGTCGAGATGATCGACAATGCCTCGATGGACATTCTTGAGAACGTCGGCGTCCAGTTCCGCGACCCCATCGCGCTGGAGGACTGGAAACGCGCCGGCGCCAAGGTCGAGGGAGAGCTGGTCTATCTGGACCGCGGCCTGGTGCGGGAGCTGATCAAGACCATCCCCAGCGATTTCACCTATCATGCGCGCGATCCGCAAAAAAATGTGCGCCTGGGCGGCAAGCATTCGATCTTTGTGCCGATGACCGGCGCGCCGTTCCTGCGCGACTTGGACGACGTGCGCCGCAACCCGATGCTGGACGACCTGGCGATGTTCCACAAGCTGGCGCATATGATGCCCAGCTTGCATTCTTCGGCGCATCACATCGTAGAACCCTATGATCACCCGATCAGCCAGCGCCACCTGCGCATCACTTATTCGTCGATGAAATACTCGGACAAGACGTTCATGGGCATGACCACCAGCCCCAAGAACGCCGAGGATGTGCTGGACATGTGCGCGATCCTGTTCGGCGAGGATTTCATCGACCAGAACCCGGTCACCACCGGCAATTGCAACGGCAACTCGCCGCTGGTCTGGGACGAAACCATGCTGGGCGCCATGCGTGCCTTCTGCCGCCGCAACCAGCCGGTGCTGTGCTCGCCGTTTGTGCTGGGCGGCGCCAACACTCCGGCGTCGGTTCCCGCCACCGTGGCGCAGCTGAACGCCGAGGCGCTGAGCGCGCTGGCCTATACCCAGGTGATCCGCAAGGGCGCGCCTGCAATCTATGGCCACTACCTGTCCACCGTCAGCATGAAATCCGGCGCGCCGATGGCCGGCACGCCTGAAATCAGCCTGATGAACTTCATGATCGGCCAGATGGCGCGGTACTATGGCGTGCCGTGGCGGACCTCCAACACATTGGGCGGCGCCAAGACGTTTGACGCGCAAGCGGGGTATGAATCCGCGACCACCCTGCAGGCGGTGATGCATGCGGGCGCCAACTATGTCTGGCATTCGGCGGGCTGGAACGAGGCCGGGATGCATTGTTCCGTCGCCAAATTCATCGTCGATGCCGAGCAATGCGCGATGGCCTACCGGATGGCGGAAGGGCCGAAATGGCACGACTTCGACCAGGCGCTGTCAGCGGTGCCGGATGTCGGCCCCGGCGGCCACTACCTGGGCCATCCCCATACGCAGGAAAACTTTCAGGAGGCGTTTTTCATGCCGGAGCTGTTCGACAACAACTCGATCGAGCAATGGCAAGCCGAGGGCAGCGTCGAGATCACCGAACGCGCCCTGACCCGTGCCAAGAAGCTGCTGTCCGAATACCAGGAACCGAAACTGGACGAGGCGAAGAACGAAGAACTGCTCGACTACATCGCCCGGCGCGAGCGGGAAATCCCCGCGGCGGACGAGCTGAACCAGAGTTACTGATTTCCTCCCCCCGACTGGCCCGCCCCCGCAACAGAGGGCGGGCCTTTTTTCCAACAGGGCAAGCATATGAAAATTGCGGAAATCCATATATATCAGCATGATCTGCCGGTGAAGAACGGCCCCTATACGATGGCCGCATCAACGATCCGGGCGCTGGACACCACACTGGTGAAACTGGTGACGGACAACGGGCTGACTGGCTGGGGCGAGACCTGCCCGCTGGGTCCGGTCTATGACAAGGCGCATGGCAAGGGCGCGCGCGCGGCGCTGATGGAAATAGCGCCGGGGCTGATCGGAACGGACTGCCAGCCGCTGACGCTGCAGCGGCAGATGAATGCGCTCTTGATGGGGCATTCCTATGCAAAGGCTGCAGTTGATATCGCGCTGCATGACGCGTTGGGCAAGCATCTGGGTCTGCGGGTTGCGGATCTATTGGGCGGCGCTGTCACGGACCGTGTGCCGTCGTATTACGCCATCGGGATCGAGACGCCGGAGGAGGCCGCCCGCATTGCCCGTGAAAAGCGCGCTGAGGGTTTCGGCCGCCTTCAGGTCAAGGCGGGCGGGCGCGATCCGGAGATTGACATAGCCGTGGCGCACAAGGTCTGGGAGCAGATCCAGGGCAGCGGCATGCGGCTGGCGCTGGATGCCAACCGCGGCTGGACACTGCGCGATGCGCAGTTCGTAAGCCGCGGCTGCGCGGCAATCCCGCTGATCATCGAGCAGCCCTGCCAGACCCTTCAGGAGTTCCGCAAACTGCGGCCCTTGCTGTGCCACCCGCTGTATATGGATGAATCCTCCGAAGACCTGGCCATCGTGACCGAGGCAATCGGGGGCGGGCAGGCGGATGGCTTCGGTATGAAGGCGACCCGCATCGGCGGTCTGCAGAACATGCGCGCGTTCCGCGATATCTGCGAGGCAAACCAGATACCGCATACCTGCGATGACGCCTGGGGCGGCGACATTCTGGCCGCCGCCTGCACCCATATCGGGGCAACGGTGCGTCCGGACCTGCTGGAAGGCGTCTGGATTGCAGCCCCCTACATCGACGGCCATTACGACACTGAAAACGGTATCCGGCTGGACGGCGGCCATATTGCCCTGCCGCAGGGGCCGGGCCTGGGCGTCACCCCGGACGAAAGCCTGTTCGGCGCGCCGGTGGCTTCCTTCTGATTGGAGACAGGATCATGGAATTTCAGGGAAAATGCGCGTTGGCCACCGGTGCAGCCGGCGGTATCGGTGCGGCAATCGTCCAGCGCCTGCGGGCCGCGGGCGCCAAAGTGGCCGTGGCCGACCGCGATACCAGCAGCGTTGAGGCGGATGCGCATCTGCCGGGCGATCTGCTGGAGGCCGGATACGCGAACACGTTACCGCTGGCCGCTGCCGAAGCTCTTGGCGGATTGGACATCGTCATCAACAACGCAGGCGTCATCACCCGCGGCCCGGTGACGGACACGTCGGATGCCGACTGGGACCTGTCGATGGGCGTCAATGTCCAGGCACCCTTCCGCATCTGCCGCGCCGCAATCCCGCTGATGGCTGAAACCGGCGGCGGCGCCATCGTCAACACCGCGTCCTGCTGGGGCGGCAAGGCGCCGGGGCCGAACCACGCGCTCTACTGCATGACCAAGGCGGCGATTGCCTCGCTGACCCAATGCATGGGGATGGACCACGCCCATCAGGGCATCCGCATCAACGCGGTCTGCCCGAACGAGGTGAACACCCCGATGCTGCGCTCAGGCTTTGCCAAACGCGGCTTTGATCCAGATTCCGCGGTGGCGGAGCTGGGCAAATCCGTGCCGCTGGGCCGGATCGCCGAAGCCGGGGATATCGCAGATGTGGTGATGTTCCTTGCCTCAGACGCCGCCCGCTACATGTGCGGCGCGCTGGTTGAGGTCAACGGCGGGAAACCAGTGTCATGAGCCGGTTTGACGGCAAAACCGCCCTGGTCACCGGCGGACGCAGCGGCATCGGCCAGGCCATTGCCCGCCGTCTGCGCGACGAAGGCGCCCGCGTCTTCACCGCGCAGCGCGGTGAGGATGCCGAATTTGAGGCCATCCCGGCGGATTTCACCGACCCGGACAGCCCGGCACAGGTAGTGGCAGAGGCCGTCAGCAGGGCAGGGGGGCTGGATATTCTGGTCAACAACGCCGGCATGATGCAGGAGGCCCGGGTTGAGGAAATGACCCTTGCCGACTGGCGGCGCAATCTG
The DNA here is from genome assembly GCF_001593695.1 of Leisingera sp. F5. NCBI lineage: Bacteria > Pseudomonadati > Pseudomonadota > Alphaproteobacteria > Rhodobacterales > Roseobacteraceae > Leisingera > Leisingera sp. F5. The sequence continues at coordinate 46,295 of NZ_LUKH01000019.1, forward strand.
ACAGTGAACCTGACGGCACCCTTCCTGATGATCCAGGCGGCCCTGCCGCACTTGCGGAAGACCAAGGGAAACATCGTCAATACAGGATCGATCGAAGGCCTGGCCAGCAACCCCGGCCACGCCGCCTATTGCGCCTCCAAGGCAGGTTTGCACGGCCTGACCCGCGCGGTGGCAGTGGATCACGGGCCTGAGGGCATCCGCTGCAACGCGGTGGCGCCGGGATGGATCGACACGGACCTTAATCTGGATTTCATCGAAGGCATGCCCGACCCGGATGCCTTCCGCCGCGGCATATCCCGCATCCACCCGGTCGCCCGCACCGGCAGGCCCGGGGAAGTCGCCGCACTTGTGGCTTTCCTGGCGTCAGAGGATGCCGGTTTCATCACTGGCCAAATCTACACCGTCGATGGCGGCCGCATGGCCAAGCTGAGCCTGCCTTGAACTGAGAAGAGCCCGGCCCTCGCTTCATCTTTGCAAAAATACTCCGGGGGAGGCCGCAGGCCGGGGGCAGAGCCCCCAACCCTCTATTCCTTTCCGGACCGCCATTCCTTCCACATCAGATAAGTATTGGCCCCAAGCGAGGCAAAGGGCTCCGGCGGCAGTTTCGGCAGCTCCGGCTGGGCCAGGAAATGGCTGGCGATGTCCGATCCCCCCTGCAGCAGCAGCTCGGCCGCGCCCATGCCCTGCAAGGTGCCGCGGGCAATGCCGAGGCCGTTCTGGCAGCAGGCGGAATAGACACCCTGGTCCAGCTCGCCAAAGGCTGCAGACCCGTTGCGGCTAAGGCACAGCATCCCGGCCCAGCGGTGCTCCATCCGCACGTCCCCCAGATGCGGAAAGCGCTCGCGGAACTTGCGGTCATGCACCCAGCCGGCGTTGCGCAGGCGCATCCGGCTGGTCTCGATCGTGGGGTGAAAACTGGCGCAGGTGCGGATCAGGATGCGGTCGCCGTAAGAGCCGGATATCCGCCGCACCGAGGTGCCCACCGGATCGGACGGAGTGACCGACCAGCGGGGAACGCCGCCCAAGCGCTTGATCTGCTCCGGCGTCAGGCGTTCTGTCATCGAGGCATAAAGACAGATATGCATCAGGCGGCGCTGGTAAAAGCCGAAGCTTTCCAGATGACCGTTGTTGGCCAGGATGATCCTGCCGGTGCTGATGCGGCCCTTGGGGGTTGCGACAACCCAGCCATTACCCTGTTTCTCAAACCCCGTGGCAGGGGTGTTTTCAAACACGCTGATTTGCCCGGCCAGATGCGCCGACAAGGCCCGGATGTAGCCCGCGGGCTGGATCATCACCGTGCCCGGCGCATAAAGGCCGGATGTGTAATGCGGGCTGCCTGTCAGCGCCTGCATTTCCGCCTGCGAGTAAAGCGCATGCGGCTCGCCCAGCCGGTCCAGATGGGCGGCGAAATCGCGGTTGTGCCGGTCGCCCGCGCGGGTGGCCGCAGCGTTTATTTTACCTGCAGGATCAAAGAGTTCCTGCGGCAGGGCGCAGTCTTCGGCGATGCCCTTGGCAAAACTGATGGCCTGGCGGTTCATGGCAATGGCAGCGCGGTCTGCCTCCAATGCGTCGCCGGCGTAATTGTCGGAGGCCAGATCATGCGGCAGATCGATCATGAAGCCGGAATTGCGCCCGGCTGAGCCTTCGGCGAATTGCCCTGCTTCCAGTACCGCCACCTTCAGGGCCGGGTCCAACTGATGCAGGCGGCGGGCGGCGGACAGGCCGGCGAACCCGCCGCCGATGATGGTGACATCGGCGGTCAGATCCTTGTCCAGCACCGGCAGCGGATCTTGCGGCGGCAGGATGGCATTCCACCCTGCCGCCGCAGTCTGCCGGGGCAGGCGTTTGGCGGTGTATGTGCTCAATCCACGGCCTCATCTGCGTCGTCGGCCAGGTCGATCCAGATGGTTTTCAGCTGGGTGTACTGGTCGTGGGCATGGACCGAGTTGTCGCGGCCGCCGAAGCCCGACTGCTTGTAGCCGCCAAAGGGTGTGGAGATGTCGCCCTCGCCAAAGCTGTTCACTGTCACCGTGCCGGCCCGGATCATCCGCGCACCGCGGATTGCCCGCTTGGCGTTGGCGGTGAAGATCGAGGCACACAGGCCATAGTCCGTGTCATTGGCGATGCGGATGGCCTCGTCAAAGCCGGTGACCTCGATCACCGACAGGACGGGGCCGAAAATTTCCTCGCGCGCCAACACCGCGTCGTTGCCCGGCACCTCAACCACGGTGGCCTCGACAAAGGCGCCGTCATGCGCCTTGCCGCCCAGAACCACGGTGTCCGCCTGTTCCAGATAGCTGCAGACCTTGTCGAAATGCGCCGATGACACCAGCGCGCCCATGCGGACCTCCGGGTCCAGCGGATCGCCGATGTTCCATTGCTTGGCGTGATGGGCAATGCGTTCCAGCAGTTCCCCCTTCACATCCCTATGCACGATCAGGCGGGAGGAAGCCGAGCAATTCTCGCCCATGTTCCAAAAGGCGCCGTTCACGATGTGCGCCGCCACGCGGTCCAGGTTTTCGGCGTCGTCCATCACGATGGCGGGGTTCTTGCCGCCCATTTCCAGCACCACTTCCTTGGCGTTGCTTTCCGCCGAGTAGGACAGGAAGCGCTTGCCGGTCACAGTGGAGCCGGTGAAAGAGACCATGTCGATATCCATGTGGCGCCCGATGGGTTCGCCCACCTCGGCGCCGCCGCCGGGCACGATGTTCAAGACACCGCGCGGCAGGCCGGCTTCCATCGCCAATTCTGCCACACGCAGCGCGGTCAGGGTGGTCTCCGCCGCAGGCTTCACCACCACCGAGCAGCCCGCCGCCAGCGCCGGGCCAATCTTCCACGCGAGCATCAGAAGCGGGAAATTCCAGGGCAGCACCAGGCCGACAACACCAATGGGTTCACGCACCACCATGGCGATGTGATCATCCGAGGCGGGTGCGACCTGATCATAGATCTTGTCGATCGCCTCGGCGTGCCATTTGATGCAGTGGATGGTCTCCGGCACATCGACGGTTTCGCAGTCATAGATGGTCTTGCCGCTGTCGATGCTTTCCATAACCGCCAGTTCGCGGGCGTTGCGGGTCATCAGCTTGGCGAGCCGGATCAGCACGTCCTTGCGCTCTGACGGATGCAGGCGGGACCAGCGGCCATCGTCAAAGGCTTCGCGTGCCTTTTCAACCGCGAAATCAACGTCCTCGGCACCGCAAGCGGCGATATCGGCCAGCTTCTCGCCTGTTGCCGGGTTCACGGTCGCAAAGGTCTTACCCGAGGCCGCGGGGCAGAACTTGCCGTCGATGAACGCAGCCGTCGGCAGGTCGAGATTGGCGGCGATGGATTTGTATTCGTCCTGAGTGAGCAAAGTCATGGATCAGCCCTCCGCCTGAATGTCGGCAATTTTCTGTTTCAGCACGCGCACGACCTGTTCCAGCGCGCGTTTGTCGTCCTTGTTCAGCCCCTTCAGCGGTGCCCGCATGGCGCCTGCTGCGATACCGTTCAGGGTGACGCCGTGTTTAATGGTCTGGATGAACTTGCCGCCCTGTTCGAGGACCCGCATCAAGGGCATCATCGCCGACATGATCCGGCGGCCCTTGGCAAAGTTGCCCTCGATCACGCAGGCATTATAGAGCGCCACATGTTCCGCAGGCAGGAAGTTGGAGCCGCCACAGACCCAGAAGGGCGCGCCCCAGGCAAAGAATTCCAGCGCTTGATCATCCATGCCGCAGCCCAGCTGGATATGCGGATAGTCCCGCGCCAGCAGATGCACCCGGTTGATATCGCCCGAGCTTTCCTTGATGCCGCAGAAATTGCGGCTGCGGCCGACGCGGTCCAGGAACTCCTCGCCCATCATGGTGCCGGTGCGGTGCGGGTAGTTGTACAGCATCACCGGCAGATCAGCCGCCTTGTCGATAGCCAGCGCATTCAGCGCGTTCTCGCGGTCGGTCGGGACCGAATACGGGGGGGAGGCGAGCAGGATGCAGTCGGCGCCGACCTCCTTGGCGCCTTGCGCCAGCGCAATGGAATCGCCGGTCAGCATCGCGCCGGTGCCGACCACCAAGGGCAGGCGGCCTTTGAGCCGTTCATGGGTGAACCGCGCCAGTGCGATGCGTTCTTCGACGGTCTGGGCATAGTTTTCACCGGTCGAGCCGCCGGAGATCAGGCCATGCACGCCGTTTTCAACCAGATATTCGATCACCTCGGCCAGCGCGTCCCAATTGACGCTGCCATCCTCGAAATGGGGGGTCACCACCGGGGTGTAGATCCCATTGAAACTAAACAGGGGGGTCATTTGGGGTCCTCTATGCAGGGGTTTTGCGGGTTACCGTGCCAAGCGGCACATCAAGCCCCGCAGGCATGACAAACAGTTCGATCCGGTCGCGTGACAGGTTCCAGTGATCAATCGCCAGCTGCGCCGCCGCGGCCTCGTCGCCAGTCTCGATGGCGGCGATGATGGCATCGTGCTGGGCGCTGGCCTCTGAGACGTTTTCGGCCATCTCGGTGCTTTGCGGCCGGTAGAAGGTCATCGAGATGCGGGCATGGTCGATCAGCAGCCGCTGAAAGGAGGGCAGCAGGTAGATGTTGTCCGCCATTTCGCCGGTGATGTCGTGAAAGCGGTTGTTGGCCATCGCCCGCTCAGCGCTGGAACCGCTGCGCAGGGCGGCTTTGAAGTCCTCTTGCGCCGCTTTCAGCACCGCGATCTGTGCGGGTGTTGCGTGTTTCGCCGCCAGCTGCAGCACCGCGCCGTAGATCATCGGCGCCGCCAGGAAGAAATCGCGCAGGGTCATATGCGACATCTCGCTGACCCGCGCACCGCGGTTTTCGCGCAGATCCACATATCCTTCGCCTGCCAGCTGGCGCAGCACTTCGCGCAAGGGGGTGCGCGACAGGCCGGTGTCCTCGGACAGTTTCGCCTCGTCCAGATCGGCGCCGGGGCGCAGCTCCAGCGTCATGATGGCCGCCTTGAGGCGGCTGTACAGCTCTGCCTTACGGGTCTTGGAGGCGTCTTTCATGGGTCTTTCTCCTGCCGCTGATGCGGATGGGATTCTTCGGGTCGCGGTCTCTATGGCATGGCTATACGTGATCTGTACAGAAAAAATACATATTGTGTACAAAGAAAAAATATGATGTGTGCAGTTTGCGGGCGTTTTGCGCTGTGCAGCGGCTTGCGGCAAAGGGGGCAGGGGGCGTAGCCTGCCCGGACCGCAGGGCTGTGCTCCACGGGGCCGCCCCATGCGTTTCTTGTCAGGCGGTCTCACCATGTCCAAAACTCAGCATTTTGCCTTTCTTCTGGTCGAGGAATTCTCGCATCTCGCTTTTTCCTGCGCGGTGGAACCCCTGCGCATCGCCAATCTGGTCAGCGGTCAGGACTTGTATGACTGGTCGTTCGGTTCGGAAAACGGCGAGACCGCGACCTGCTCCAACGGCTCGGTGACGCTGGTGCATTACGGGTTTGACGCGATCCCGAAATGCGATCAGCTGTTTGCCCTGTCCGGGATCCACATGCGCAACCATGTGACCCGGCCGCTGCTGGCGGCGCTGCGGCGCGAACGGGCGCGGGGCACGCGGATCGGCGCCTTGTGTTCAGGCGCCTGGGTGCTGGCCGAGGCCGGGTTCCTGAATGGCATGCAGGCGGCGATCCATTGGGAATACCATGACAGCTTTATGGAGGGTTTCCCGGAGGTGAACCTGGTGCGCAGCGTCTTTGTGGCCGATGAAAAGCACATGACGGCCTCCGGCGGCACCGCCACAGCGGATCTGATGCTGCATCTGATTGAGCGCGATCACGGCTATGACCTGGCGGTCGCGGTGGCGGATCAGATGGTCTATAACGCGGTGCGCAACGCCACGGCTGAACAGAAAGTCTCGCTGCAATCGCGCAACGGGATGCGCAACCGGCATCTGGCGCGGGCGATCCAAATGATGCACGACCATATCAGCGATCCCATCTCGCCGGCGCTGATCGCCGAGGATATCGGGATCTCGACCCGTCAGCTGGAGCGGCTGTTCGGCAAATACCTGAACACCTCGCCCAAGAAATACTCGATGGAAATGCGGCTGGAGCGCGCCCGCAACCTGCTGATCCAGACCGAGGCCTCGGTGACCGAGGTTGCGCTGTCCTGCGGGTTTGACAGCCCGGGTCATTTCTCGCGGGTGTACAAGGCCGCCTTCAACGTGACGCCGATGCTGCAACGCGGCCGGATCGACTAGAGGTGCCGGAAACGGCGTGCGGTTGCAATTTCCTCTCTGGCCTTCAAAGCTGCATTTCCCGTACTGAAATGAAGACCACTCATCCCAGCCAGCTGCCAGGAGCCGCAGATGTCCCGTCGCCATTACAGCCTGCCGCCACTCACCACCCTGGCCGCGTTTGAGGCCGCCGCCCGGCACCTTAGCTTCAAGAATGCCGCGCAGGAGCTGTCCGTTACCCCCGGTGCCGTCAGCCATCAGGTAAAGGCGCTGGAGGCCGAGCTGCAGGTGCCGCTGTTCCAGCGCAAACACCGCGGTGTGGAGCTGACCGAGGAGGGCGAGGCGCTGTTTGATACGCTGGCGACGTCTTTTTCCAAAATCTCGCTGAGCCTGAAAACCATCCGCGACCGTCATACCGGCGACACCGTGACCATCGGCTCCACCTCTGCTGTGGCCTCGCTGTGGCTGTCGCCCTCAGTGGTGCGGTTCTGGCGCCGGCATCCGGATGTGAACGTCAATCAGATCGTCAACGACCGGCCGTTGCGCAGCATGCCCGACGTGGATTTCTACATTCGCTACGGGCGCGAGCGCGATACCCGGCTGCAGCAGACCGAACTGTACCGTGACCATCTGGTGCCGGTCGGCAATGCGGAACTCGCCGCAAAGCTCACCGGCTGCCCATTGGAGGAGCTGGCGCAGCAGCGGCTGCTGCATCTGGAATCGGATGACAAAAGCTGGACCACCTGGGCCGACTGGTTCCAGCAGCAGGGCTATGACGGTCCCATCGCGCCGGGCGTGCGGGTCAACAATTATTCCGTCGCGTTGCAGGCAGCACAGGACGGGGCCGGGCTGGCGCTGGGGTGGCAGCGGCTGCTGAACCCCTTGCTGACCGCGGGCCAGCTGGTGCCGATCGGGCCGCATGTGCTGGCAGCGCCTCACGGGTTCCATCTGGTGGGCAGGCCGGACGCAGACCTGTCGGAATCCGCCCGGTTGCTTCGCAATTGGGTGATCGGCGAGCTGGGTCAAGGCTCAGGTGAATCCAGCTAAGGCCAGCGCGAAGATTTCTGATATTGAGTGAATCCGCTCTCTCCGTTCAATGGCGCACAACGCGCACATCTTTACCCAGGTTTGGAGAGACCCAGATGAACAAGCATGACACGCTTGCCCCGGTGATGGCTCCGGTCAACGTGGCCAACGGCCTGCCGAACGCCCATTACATCGACCCCGCCGTCTTTGCCGAAGAGAAACGCTCGGTGCTGTTTGCCAACTGGTCGGGCATCGGCTTTGGCAAGGATGTGCCGGAACCGGGGTACGCGAAGCCGGTGGATTTCCTTGGGATGCCGCTGCTGATCGTGCGCGACACCGATGGCGCCGTCGGCGTCTTTCAGAACACCTGCCGCCACCGCGGCATGATCCTGGTCGAAAAACCCGGCAAGATCCGCGGCGCCATCCGCTGCCCCTATCACAGCTGGTGCTATGGCTTGAACGGGCGCCTGGTCTCGACCCCGCATGTGGGCGGCCCCGGCAACAACAAGCATGAAGACATCAAGCTGGACGAGCTGGGCCTGGTCCGCATCCGCTCCTATGTCTGGCGCGACGTGATCTTTGCCAATGTTGACGGCAACGCGCCCGCGTTTGAAGACGCCCACGCAGGGCTGCTGGAACGCTGGAAGGAATTCGAACAGCCGGTGCATCACGGCGGTGAAGGCTCGGGCTTTCAGCTGGAGGTCAAAACCAACTGGAAACTGGCGGTCGAGAATTACTGCGAAAGCTACCACCTGCCGTGGGTGCATCCGGGCCTGAACAGCTATTCCCGCCTGGAAGACCACTACAATATCGAGGTGCCGGGCCACTACTCGGGCCAGGGAACCCTGGTTTATCGCCAGATGAAGGGCGACGACGGCAAAATGTTCCCGGATTTCGAGGGTCTCAGCAGCAAGTGGGACGAGGGCGGCGAATACGTGGCTGTCTACCCGAACGTGCTGCTGGGTGTGCAGCGTGACCATGCCTTTGCGATCATCCTTGAGCCGGTCGACACCGGAAACACGGTTGAGCATATCGAGCTGTATTACGCCAAATCCGCCGACGACACGCCGGACCTGGAGCAACTGCGCGATGAGAACGCCAAGCTGTGGAAAACCGTGTTCGAGGAAGACGTCTTTGTCGTCGAGGGCATGCAGAAGGGCCGCCATGGCGAGCTGTTCGACGGCGGGCGCTTCTCTCCTGCAATGGACGGGCCGACCCATAACTTCCACGCCTGGGTGGCCGATCAGGTGACCAAGGGCCGCGCGGCATGAGTGCGTTCCTGAACGACGGGCTGGCCAGGAACTTCCTGGCCGGCAAATGGGTCGAAGGCGACGGCGGCAAACGCATGGCGGTCGAAGATCCTGGCAATGCGGAACACGTGGCGGATTGCGCGCTGGCCGGCGAGGAGAGCCTGGCCCGCGCGCTTGAATCGGCCCGCGCGAGTTTCGAACGCGGTGATCTGGCGGGTATGCAGCCCGCCAAACGCGGCCAGCTGATGCAGCGCATCGCAGTTGAAATCCGCACCATTGCGGACGAAGGCGCAGACCTGCTGTGCCGGGAAAGCGGCAAAAGCCTCAGCGCCGCCCATGATGAATTCGAAGAGGCTGCACAGTATTTCGAATACTACGGCGGCATGGCCGACAAGATCGAAGGCAAGTCGATCCCGCTTGGCCCCGATTATGCTGACTTTACGGTCTATGAGCCTTTCGGCGTCTCGGCCCAGATCGTGCCGTGGAACTTCCCGGTGTCGATTGCGGCACGCTCCTTGGCGCCTGCGATGGCGGCGGGCAACTCGGTGATCATCAAATCGCCGGAGCTGGACCCGATGGCGCTGGCGATGCTGGGCGTCGCCCTGGAACGCGCCGATGTCCCCGCGGGGACAGTCTCGATTTTGAACGGCATCGGTTCGGATCTCGGCGCGCGGCTGGTGGAAAGCTCCGCCGTGGATCAGATCGTCTTCACCGGCTCGGTCCCGACCGGCCAGGCGATCCTGCGCGCGGCGGCCAATCCGGTAACGCCCGCACTGATGGAGCTGGGCGGCAAATCCGCCGCGGTGGCATTTGAGGACACCAATCTCGACACGCTGATGTCTTCTTTGCAAAGCGGCATCTTCTATAACGCCGGTCAGGTTTGCTCCGCCATGTCGCGGGTGCTGGTGCATCGCTCGATCTACGAGGAAGCGGTTGAGCGCGCCGCGGCGCTGGCCAACGGCCTCAGCGTCGGCCACGGGCTGGAAAACCCAGGCCTCACCCCGGTGATCTCGGCGCGGCAGCTGGACGGTATCGAAACCCTGGTGGCAACCGCCCGCCAAAGCGGCGCGCGCGCGGCTTCGGGCGGGGCGCGGCTGGAGCGTGAGGGCTATTTCATGGCGCCCACCATTCTGGCCGACGTGGATCCCGCATCCCGTGTCGCGCAGGAGGAGATATTCGGCCCCGTCACCTGTTTCACCCCGTTTGACACCGAAGCCGAAGCCATCGCCATGGCCAACGGCACCGAGTTCGGGCTGGTGGCCGGCGTCTTCACCCGCGATCTGGCGCGGGCGCACCGGGTGGCGAACCGGCTGCGTGCCGGGCAGGTGTTTGTGAACGAATGGTTCGCGGGCGGCATCTCCACCCCCTTCGGCGGGGTCGGCAAATCGGGCTTTGGCCGCGAAAAGGGACTGGAGGCGCTCTATAATTATGTGCGCACCAAGAACATCGCGATCTCGCTGAAGGGCTGAGGGATGGAGCGCGCAGAACTCGACCGCGCCTTGCTGAAAGCGCATGAAGACAAGGACAACGCGGCGCTGGTTCAGCTGTATACGCTAGCCGGTGACAGGGCCGAGGCGGCGGGCAACATCGATGCGGCTTGCTTCTATCTGACCCATGCCTTTGTCTTTGCGCTGGAAGCGGGCCAGCCGGAGGCCAAGGAGCTGAACCGCCGTCTGGCGGAGCGGGGCCGGGCGCATCCGCTCGCGCTCTGACACAGTTTCAGGCTGCGGTCCCCGCGGGGACAGCGGCCTGTTTTGGCCGGCAGGGGAGGGCCGGCCAATTTATTCCAAAGGGAGAGACACTCATGATCCCCAGCAAAATGGCGGCAGTTCTGCTGACCGGTCACGGCGGTATCGACAAACTTGACTATCGCACCGACGTTGACGTGCCGCAGCCGGGACCTGGCGAAGTGCTGATCCGCGTTGCAGCCGCAGGCATCAACAACACCGACATCAATACCCGTATCGGCTGGTACTCCAAGGCGGTGGATGCGGACACCAATGCGGGCGGCGCAACCGGGTTTGACAGCGTCGATGACGACGACGCCAGCTGGTCCGGCAAGCCGCTGGAATTCCCGCGCATCCAGGGAGCTGACGCTTGCGGCCATATCGCGGCGGTGGGGGAGGGGGTTGACCCGTCCCGCATCGGCGAGCGAGTGCTTGTGCGCAACATGCTGCGTTCTTACGTGGGCTACCGCCCCTATGAATGCTGGACCTTCGGCAGCGAATGCGACGGCGGTTTTGCCCAGTTCGCGGTGGCGCCGGCACGCGAAACCCATGCGGTGAACTGCGACTGGTCGGATGCCGAGCTGGCCTCGATCCCCTGCGCCTACTCCACGGCCGAGAATATGCTGCACCGGGTGGGCCTGGGCGCCGAGACGGTGCTGATCTCCGGCGCGTCGGGCGGTGTTGGCTCTGCCGCCGTGCAACTGGCGAAACGCCGGGGTGCGACGGTGATTGCACTGTCCTCTGCCGCCAAGGCGGATGAGGTTCTAGCACTTGGCGCCGACCGGGTGATCGACCGCAACGCCGATCTGCGCAGCGAACTGGGCGAGGGATCGATCGACGTGGTTGTGGATCTGGTGGCTGGTGAACAATGGCCCTCTTTTCTGGACGTTTTACGGCGCGGCGGGCGTTATGCCACCGCCGGCGCCATCGCCGGGCCGATCAGCGAGATCGACGTGCGCACGCTCTACCTCAAGGACCTGACCCTGATGGGCTGCACCTTTCAGGAGGACGAGGTGTTCGCCAATCTGATCTCCTATATCGAGGCCGGGGAGATCCGCCCGCTGGTGGCCGCGACCTATCCGCTGAGCGAGATCGCCGCTGCGCAGGAGGATTTCCTGAGCAAGAAGCACGCAGGAAAACTGGTGCTGATGATCCCGGAGGCCGAGGCGTGAAGATCAAGAAGATCGAACTGTACCAGCTGGACCTGCCCTATTCCGGCGGCGTCTATGTCCTGTCGGGCGGGCGTGAATACCGCAGCTTTGATGCGTCATTTGTGCGCATCACCACCGATACCGGGCTGGAGGGCTGGGGCGAGAGCACCCCGTTTGGCGCCACCTATATCGCTGCACACGCCTTGGGCGCGCGGGCGGGGATTGCCGAAATTGCGCCCTATCTTCTGGGCCGCGATCCGCGGCAGATGGACCGCATTAATGACGCGATGGACACGGCGTTGCTGGGCCACAACCACGCCAAATCCGCCATTGATCTGGCCTGCTGGGACCTGTTCGGAAAATCGGTGAACATGCCGGTCTGCGAACTGCTGGGCGGCGCAACGGGCAAACGCCTGCCGGTGATCTCTTCGATCTATGCAGGCAGTCCTGGGGATATGCGCGCCCGCGTCGCGCAGCACCGCGAGATGGGCTATCTGGGGCATTCGGTCAAGGTCGGCGCGCTGGACAGCGAGGGCGGCCCGGCGCTGGATGCCGAGCGCATCCGCGAGTCCTTGGCCGACCGGCAGCCGGGCGAGTTCTTTCTGGTTGATGCCAATGGCGGGCTGACGGTGGAGGCCGCGCTGCGGATGCTGCGGATGCTGCCCGAGGGGCTGGACTTTGTGTTGGAAGCGCCCTGCAGGACCTGGCGTGAGACCATGTCGCTGCGCAAGCGCTGCGCGGTGCCGATCATCCTGGACGAGCTGGTGCAGCAAGATGAGGATATCGCGCTGATGCTGGCGGAGGATGTGGCCGACGGCATCGGCCTCAAGATCTCCAAGGCGGGCGGGCTGACCCATGGGCGGCGGCACCGGGATATGTGCCTGGCTGCGGGTGCCACGGTCAGCGTGCAGGATACTGTGGGTTCGGCCGTGGCGTTTTCCGCTATCGCCCATCTGGGCGCCACGGTGCCGGAGCGCAGCCTCCGCTGCATTCTGGACTGCCGCGATATGGTGACGCTGAAAACCGCTGAATTCGACGCGCCGGTACAGGATGGCGGCGTGCTGGTGCCGGATGCGCCGGGGCTGGGGATCACCGTGGACCGTGATCTGATGGGCGCGCCGGAGATGGTCTGGGACGCGTGAGGTCAGCGCAAAATCCGCAGGCCTGTCGCGAATCACATGCAGGCTGCCGCAGACGTTAGCGCCACCACATTGAACCGCCCCGGCAAGCCCTGCTTGGCCGGGGTGTTTTGTCCACAGGCAGGGTGCGCGATTGCCGCTTCCGGGTGGCGCATCTGACGTATTGGCAGGCTAGGGATGCGGCATTCTGGCTTAGAAGCTGCGATCACGGAGGAATCTGGTGCAGAGGCAGGGCGCTGGCCTTGCCATTCGGCGGCAAATTTGATTCGAGAGGCGCAATCAAACAGGGCCGGACCCGGCTGGTGAAGAGTCAAAAGCGACCGTAACTTGCGTTTTCTTTGTCTCCGCCGCCGGAAACAGATAAGTACCGCCACGGGAATCGGCCTCACAAGGACGTAGCGCAAATATGAAGACATTTAACTTGAGGAAGGGGCTGGATCTGCCGGTGACAGGCGCGCCGGAACAGACCATTCACCCCGGCCCGGCCATCACTTCGGTGGCGGTTCTGGGCCCCGATTATCTGGGCCTGAAACCGCGTATGCTGGTGCAGGAAGGCGAGGAGGTCCAGCGCGGAACTCCGCTGTTCTGCCACAAGGATACCGAGGCTGCGATGATGGTGGCGCCGATGACCGGCAAGGTCGTGGCGATCAACCGCGGTGCGCGCCGGGTGCTGGAAAGCGTGGTGATCGCGGTTTCCGATGCCGAGGACAAAGGTGTCGATTTCTCCGCAACCGGCAATGCCGATACCGCTGAGGGGCTGACCGAAAAGCTCTGCGCTGCGGGCCTCTGGACTTCGTTCCGCACCCGTCCCTATTCCAAAATGCCGCTGCCGGGCTCCAAACCTGCTGCGATCTTTGTGACCGCGACGGACAGCGAGCCGCTGGCCGCTGATGCCGCGGTGATCATCAATGACGCGGCTGAGGCGTTCGAGACCGGCCTTAAGGCGCTGACCCTGCTGACCGACGGCACCACCTTCCTGTGCCAGAAGGCAGGCGATAGCATTCCGGGCACCGATGTTGCCGGTGTCGAGGCCGCCGCGTTCTCCGGCCCGCATCCCAGCGGTCTGGCCGGCACCCACATCCACTTCCTGCATCCGGTGAAGGGTGACGACGAAGTCTGGACCATTTCCTATCAGGACGTGATCGCGATTGGCCGCTTGCTGCAGACCGGTCATCTGGATCCCTCTGTTGTTGTTGCGCTGGCCGGCCCTGCTGCGCGTTCCCCGCGGCTGGTCCGCACTGTTGCGGGCGCCTCTACCGATGAACTGACCCGCGGCGAGATTGCTGCGGACGGCCCGGTGCGGGTGATTTCCGGATCGATCCTGTCGGGCCGTCAGGCATCAGGTTCGTTTGCCTATTTGGGCCGCTTCGCGCGCCAGGTCGCGATCATCGAGGAAGACCGCAAGCAGATCCCGCTGGGCTGGATCCGCCCGATGGGCAGCAAATACGCGGTGCAGCCGGTGCTGGGCTCTGCCCTGACCCGCAAGCTGTTCAGCCTGACCAGCAACCTCAACGGCGGCCGCCGGGCGATGGTGCCCACCGGCACGTTCGAGCAGCTGATGCCGCAGGATTACCTGCCGACGCAATTGCTGCGCGCGCTGCTGGTGATGGACACCGATACCGCACAGGCGCTGGGTGCGCTGGAGCTGGACGAAGAGGACATGGGCCTCGTCGGTTTTGCCTGCCCGGCCAAATATGAATACGGGCAAGCGCTGCGCGACTGCCTCGCCAAGATTGAAAAGGAGGGCTGAGCCGGATGGGATTGCGCAGCTTCTTTGACAGGATCGAGCCGCACTTTGAAAAGGGCGGCAGATACGAGAAACTCTTCCCCGTCTATGAGATGGTGGAGAGCTTCCTTTATACCCCGAAAACCGTGACCACCGCCGCGCCGCATGCGCGTTCATATGTCGATATGAAGCGGATCATGACCTATGTGGTGATCGCCACCATCCCCTGCATTCTGTGGGGCATGTGGAACACCGGTTATCAGGCGAATTCGGCCATTGCCGCGCTGGGTGCGGATACCGCGACCGGCTGGCGGATTGCCATCCTGCAGATGTTCGGCATTTCGCTGGATGCAGCCAACCCGATGGCCAATATCGCCCACGGGTTCCTGTATTTCCTGCCGATCTACATCGTGACGCTGGTTGCAGGCGGCATTTTCGAGGTGATCTTTGCCACCGTGCGGGGCCATGAGGTGAACGAGGGTTTCCTTGTGACCTCGATGCTCTACACCCTGATCATGCCGGCCTCGGCGCCGCTGTGGCAGGTCGCGCTTGGCATTATCTTCGGCGTGGTCATTGGCAAGGAAGTCTTTGGCGGCACCGGCAAGAACTTCCTGAACCCGGCACTGACGGGCCGTGCGTTTCTGTATTTCGCCTATCCGGCCAATATGTCGGGCGATAGTGTCTGGACCCCGGTTGACGGTTTCTCGGGCGCGACTGCGCTGGGGGTCTCCGCTGCCGAAGGTGTGCAGGCGCTGGCGGCCAAGGGCATCGAATGGTCGGACGCCTTTTATGGCACCATTCAGGGCAGCTTTGGCGAAACCTCGACGCTGGCCTGTGCCATCGGTCTGGCCTTCCTGCTGTTCACCAAAATTGCCAACTGGCGCCTGATCGCGGGCTGCCTGGGCGGCATGATTGCGTTTTCGCTGCTGTTGAACGTCATTGGTTCCGACACAAACCCGATGTTTGGGATGCCGTGGTACTGGCACCTGGTGCTGGGCGGCTATGCGTTCGGTCTGGTGTTCATGGTGACGGAACCTGTGTCGGCCTCCCACACCAACGCGGGCCGCTACATCTATGGCGCCCTCATCGGGGTGATGGCGGTGCTGATCCGGGTGCTGAACCCGGCCTTCCCCGAAGGCATGATGCTGGCGATCCTGTTCGGCAACGTTTTTGCACCGCTGATCGACTACTTTGTCGTGCAGGCCAACATCAAACGGAGGGCGCGCCGCCATGGCTGATACCCAAAGCAAAGGCCTGATCGGCCGCTTCCTCGCCGCATCGCCGGATTCGGTTGGCAAGACCGTGTTCATCGCTGTTGCCGTCTGCCTGGTGGCCTCGATGATCGTGTCCTCCGCCGCCGTGTCCCTGCGCCCGGTGCAGGAAACCAACCGCAAACGCGACAAGCAGCTGAACGTGCTGCAGGTGGCGGGCCTCTATGAGCCCGGCACAGATGTTGCCGAAGCCTTTGCCGCCTTCGAACCGCAGGTGCTGGATCTGCAGACCGGTGCGTTCACCGATCAGTTCGACGCCGCAAGTTTTGACGGTCTGGCTGCTGCGCAGGATCCTGAGCTGAGCCGCGCGCTGGACAATGATCCGGCGGGCATCGGCCGCCAGTCGCGCTACAAGACCGTTTATCTGCTGCGCGACGAAGCAGGCGCGCTGGACAAGGTGATCCTGCCGATCCACGGCTATGGTTTGTGGTCCACTCTTTATGGCTTCATTGCGGTCGAGGAGAACGGCAACGATATTTTCGGCCTGCAGTTCTACCAGCACGGTGAAACCCCGGGCCTGGGCGCCGAGGTGGACAACCCGCGCTGGAAGTCCCTGTGGAGCGGCAAGAAGCTGCATGACGCAGATGGCGAATTGCAGATCACCGTTGCCAAGGCGCAAGGCCCGGCCGGGCCGGAGCACCATATCGATGCGCTGGCCGGTGCGACGCTGACCTCTGTCGGCGTGGACAATCTGGTGAAATTCTGGATGGGCGAAGAGGGCTACGCACCCTTCCTGACCGCCCTGCAAGCGGGAGAGTTCTGATGGCGCAGACCAAGAAGGAAATGCTGGTCGACCCATTGGTCGACAACAACCCGATCACGCTGCAGGTTCTGGGCATCTGCTCGGCGCTGGCTGTGACGTCGTCGCTGCAGGTGGCGTTTGTGATGACCCTGGCGGTGACTTTTGTGACCGCGTTCTCGTCGATGTTCATCTCGATCCTGCGCAATCAGATCCCCGGTTCGATCCGGATCATCGTGCAGATGGTGATCATCGCCTCGCTGGTGATCCTGGTGGATCAGGTGCTCAAGGCCTATGCCTTTGAGATTTCGAAAACCCTGTCGGTTTTCGTGGGCCTGATTATCACCAACTGTATCGTGATGGGCCGCGCCGAGGCCTTTGCCATGAAGAACCCGCCGGTCGCGTCCTTTATCGACGGCATCGGCAACGGTCTGGGCTATGGTCTGATCCTGATGCTGGTCGGCGTGATCCGCGAGCTGTTCGGCTCCGGTTCGCTGTTCGGCATCACCATCCTGGAGACCGTGAACAACGGCGGCTGGTATGTGCCGAACGGCCTGTTGCTGCTGCCGCCCTCGGCGTTCTTTGTTATCGGCCTGCTGATCTGGGGGTTCCGCACCTGGAAACCGAACCAGGTGGAAGAGCGTGAATATAAAATCCAATCCGTGGAGGCGCACTGATGGAAGGGCTGATTTCACTCGCCGTCAAGGCCATCTTTGTTGAGAACCTGGCGCTGTCCTTCTTCCTGGGCATGTGTACTTTCATCGCGGTGTCGAAAAAGATCTCGACTGCGCTGGGGCTGGGGATTTCGGTCATGGTGGTGCAGGCCATCACCGTGCCGGCCAACAACCTGCTGCTGACCTACCTGCTGAAACCCGGCGCGCTGGCCTGGGCGGGTTTCCCGGATGTGGATCTGACCTTCCTTGGTCTGATCTCGTACATTGGCGTGATTGCGGCGATGGTGCAGATCCTGGAGATGATCCTGGATAAGTATTTTCCGCCGCTTTACAACGCGCTGGGGATCTTCCTGCCGCTGATCACGGTGAACTGTGCGATCCTTGGCGGTTCGTTGTTCATGGTGGAACGCGATTACAACTTTGCCGAGGCAACCACCTATGGTCTGTCTTCGGGCTTTGGCTGGGCGCTGGCGATCACCGCGATGGCGGGCGTGCGCGAGAAGCTGAAGTATTCCGACGTGCCGGACGGTCTGCAGGGCCTGGGCATCACCTTTATCACCGCAGGTCTGATGGCGATGGCCTTCATGTCCTTCAGCGGCGTCAAACTGTAAGGAGAGCGCGGAAACATGGAAACTTTCACGCTCGGCGTAGCCCTGTTCACGGTGATCGTGCTGGCGCTGGTGACCATCATCCTGGTCGCCCGCTCCCGCCTGGTCTCGACCGGCAACGTCAATATCACCATTAACGGTGAAAAAACCATCTCGGTGCCTGCGGGCGGCAAGCTGCTGCAAACGCTGGCGGCAGAGAAACTGTTCGTCCCCTCCGCCTGCGGCGGCGGCGGTACCTGTGCGCAGTGCCGCGTGCGGGTGCATTCCGGCGGCGGCTCGATCCTGCCGACCGAGGAAAGCCACATCACCAAGCGCGAAGCGGGCTGCGGCGACCGTCTGTCCTGTCAGGTTGCGGTCAAGCAGGACATGGAAGTCGAAGTCCCGGAAGAGGTCTTCGGGGTCAAGAAATGGCGCTGCAAGGTGCGCTCGAACGACAACGTGGCGACATTTATCAAGGCGCTGGTTCTGGAACTGCCCGAAGGCGAGGATGTGAACTTCCGCGCCGGCGGCTACATCCAGATCGAGGCGCCTGCACACCAGCTGGCCTATACCGACTTTGACATTCAGGAGGAGTACCGCGAGGATTGGGACCGCTTCAATCTGTGGCAGTACAAATCGCAAGTGGCTGAACCGGTCGAGCGCGCCTATTCGATGGCGAACTACCCGGACGAAAAGGGCATCATCATGCTGAACGTCCGTGTCGCCTCGCCGCCGCCGGGCTCCGAAGGTATCCCGGCCGGTATGATGTCGTCCTACATCTTCAATCTGAAGCCGGGGGATGAAGTCACAATCTCGGGTCCGTTCGGCGAGTTCTTTGCCCGCGACACCCAGAAGGAAATGGTCTTCATCGGCGGCGGTGCCGGCATGGCGCCGATGCGCTCCCACATCTTCGACCAGCTGAAGCGCCTGCAGAACCGCGACCGTAAGATCAGCTTCTGGTATGGTGCGCGCTCGAAGAAAGAGATGTTCTTTGTCGAGGATTTTGACAGCCTGGCCAAGGAGTTCGACAATTTCGACTGGCACGTGGCCCTGTCCGACGCGCAGCCCGAGGACGATTGGAAAGGCTACACCGGCTTTATCCATAACGTGCTGTTTGAGGAATACCTCAAGAACCACCCGGCGCCGGAAGACTGCGAATTCTACATGTGCGGCCCGCCGATCATGAACCAGTCGGTGATCAACATGCTGCTGGATCTGGGCGTGGACCGCGAGGACATCATGCTGGACGACTTCGGCGGTTGAGCCGGAGACGCAAGCCAAAAACGAAGCCCCGGATGGAAACATCCGGGGCTTTTTGTTCTGCCGAAAGGTTCCGGGGAAGCCGGGCCATGCGTGCGCCCGCCGCGCCCCTCCCGTGCGGTGGTTACTGTGCTCTCATCTCGGTGACGATGCTGATGGTGATCGGCCCCGTTGAGAAACCGCCGACGCCGAACGCCTGATGGTCGATGGTTGTGCTGGCCTCAAACGCGGCCCAATCGCCCTGGTAGTATTCAATCGCGCCGCCCAGCGGATGCGGTCCGAAATGGGTCATGCTGGTTTCCAGCACAACCGGTTTGGTGGTGCCGTGGATGGTCAGGTCGCCGGTGACATTGGCAGTGTTGTCGCCGGTCTTTTCCACCCCGGTGCTGACAAAGGTGATCTCGGGATAGGTCGCAACTTCGAGGAAATCGGCGCTGGAAATGTGATCGTCCAGCGGGCCAAAGCCGGTTGCCAGGCTGTCCGCCTTGATAGTGACATTCAGCGAGGCGGCTTCGGGGTTTTCGGGGTCGATATCCAGCGTGCCCTCGGCCTGGGTGAATTCACCGCTTTGGACCGAAACACCGGCGTGGCTCCAGCTGAACTTAACCTCGGTATGGCCCTGGTCGGTCTTATAGGTGGTTGCAAAGGCGGCGGGTGCGGCCAGCAGTGCGGCGGCGGCAAGCGGTGCAATCTTGATCAACATGGCGGTATCCCTGTCTGGATTTGTCCTTGGGGCGGTATTGGATTCCAGGGTTCATTGTTCGCGCTGAACCCCCTATAGATGGTATGGCATCTATTCTGCTGCAGCCAAATGCAATACGCCCGCCACCTGCTCCGTTCACCAATTCGTGATTGCACATGACGCCAAGCAAACGGGAAACCGCAATCTGGATCCTGCTGAACCGGGCTTACCGCCAGGCACACCGGGAGATCGAGGCGGAGCTGCGCGCCGCCGGGCTGCCTGGCCTGCGGTGGTATGATGTGCTGTGGGGCATTGAGATGGCAGGGGCGGGCGGCGTCCGTGCCTTTGAGCTGACCAGAAATCTGCTGTTCGAACAGTCCAACCTGTCACGCATTCTGGCGCAGATGGCCAAGCAGGGGCTGGTGCGCGAAACGGTCTATGAACACGACCGGCGCGGCAAGGTGCTGTTTCTGACCAGCGACGGTGCGGCATTGCGGCGGCAGATGTGGGGGATATACGGCCCCGCGATCAAGCGCCATACAGAGGCGCTGGCCGATGCGGAGGATCTGCAGGTGTTTCTGGATACGCTGCAGAAAGCCGGCGGCGGGCCATTTCCGTGACACGCCGCCGGCAAGAACCTTAGCCGACGATCATCTGCTTCATGCGCAGGGTTTCATACTCCAGCTCCTTCAGGCGGTAGTTCACCACGTCGCCCACGGTGATCATGCCGGCCAGCTTGCCGTCCTTCAGCACCGGCATGTGCCGGAAGCGGCCTTCGCTCATGGTTTTCAGCACGTCATGCAGATAATCATCCGGGGTGCAGGATTTGACGGCTGTGGTCATCAGGGCTGAAACTTCCTGCGGCAGGGTGTGGCCGGGGGTTTCCGCCATCCGCCGCACGATGTCGCGTTCCGACAGGATGCCCTGCAGGTCGCCGTTCTGGTCGGTGACCACCAGCGCGCCGATATGCTTTTCCTTCAGCACATCAACCACATGGCCGATGGTGTCATTGGGGCGCACCGCAAAGATGGCATCGCCCTTGCCCTCCAGCAGCTTGGCCACTGTTGTCTGCGAATGCGACAGGTTTGACTCGGCGGACTGGCTGTATGTGTGCTTGTCCTCCTTGTCGCCCCGCATCGGAGCTTGGTATGAGGTCGGTGCCATTGCGCGGGTCTCCTCCTATCCTGGATCAGGTGATATGTTCATCTTAACGCGGGATTACGATCCGGGAAGGGGCGAAATGACGCGAGCGCTAACAAAGGCCGGAAAACAACATGTTCGAGACCCTCTATCTGACCCCCGTCACCGGTGCGCTGACCGTCTTTCTGGTGGTGGTTTGCGGCCATATGTACCGGCAGACCTGGAAGACGGAAGCGCCGAATGCCCGGCTGCGGGCCTGGCTGTTCGGGGTGCCTGCCGCCATTGGCCTGTTGGCGCTGGCCTTTGTGCCTTTGAAGTTCTGATCCCCGGTCTGATCCCCGGGGCGCCATATTTGACTCCGGCGCGGGGCGGGGGCATAGCAGCGTCAGTTTCGCCGCCGGAGATTTACCGATGCCCAGAAGGTTTTTGTTTGCCCTGATCCTGCCCGCGGTGCTGGCGCTGCCCGGATGCTGGTTCGAAAGAACGCCGGAAGAGGTGCGGCTGTCGGGTGAAACCATGGGCACCACCTACAGCGTGATCGCCATTGGCGAAGATCTGGACCAGGACGCATTGAGCAGGGCTGTCGAAGGGACGCTGGCTGCGGTCAATGCCAAGATGTCGAACTGGGATCCGGCTTCGGAAGTTTCGACCTTTTCCGCCGCGCGCAGCACTGCGCCGGTGCGGGTGTCGCCGGAATTTACCCAGGTGCTGACCGCGGCGAATGACGTGCATGCCAAGACCGGCGGCAAGTTCGACGTGACCCTTGGCCCGCTGATCGAACTGTGGGGCTTCGGCCCGCGCAAGCCGGAAGATCCGGTGCCGTCGGATGGCGCGATCGCCAAAGCGCTGGAAGGCGTCGGCCAGGCGCGGCTGCTGACCCTGGACGCCGGGGCCGGCACGCTGAAGAAATCGGTGCCAGAGACCGGCATCAACCTGTCGGCCATCGCCAAGGGCTATGGCGTTGATGCAGTGGCCGGGGCTTTACAGGGCTTCGGGGTTGAAAACTACATGGTGGAGATCGGCGGCGATCTGGTGACCAAGGGCGAAAACGCCAAGGGCGAGGCCTGGCGCATCGGCATCGAAAAACCGGATGCGTCGGCGCAGACGGTGCAACTGATCGTGCCGGTCAGCGATCTGGGGCTGGCGACCTCGGGCGATTACCGGAATTACTTCGAGCATGAGGGCGTGCGCTATTCCCACATCCTCGACCCGGTGGCGGGGCGGCCGGTGATGCACAGCACCACCTCGGTCACGGTGATTGCGGAAAACGCGATGCTGGCGGATGCCTGGGCCACCGCGATGCTGGTTCTGGGCCGCGAAAACGGGCTGAAGCTTGCGAATACGCATAAACTTGCCGTGTTTTTCATTGATCGGGACGTGCAAGCCGGCGCCGATGCCTATATGACCACCGCCAGCAGCGCATTCGAGGCGCTGACCGGAAACTGAAGCCGCGCACCAAGCCATCCTGCGAGGGACCCTACATGAGCACCTTTCTTCTGGCCTTTATCCTGCTGCTGATTGTCACCCTGGGCATGTCGCTGGGGGTGATCCTGATGGGCAAGAAGATCAAGGGCAGCTGCGGCGGGCTGAATGCGATCTCGGGCGCCGACAAATGCGTGGTCTGCTCGAAAGACATCGACCCCGACAGCCCGCTGCGTGACAAGCTGCAGTGCAAACGCGCGCGGCAGATGGTCGAACAGATGCAGCAAGAACAGGCCTGAGACCGCTCGGGGCCCGTCCCGCACTGGACCTGAATGCCTGAATTTATTCAGCCGTTGCGGACAAAGCTGCGGCTGCGCTGGCCGGTGATTGATCCGGCGCCCAGCCCTTGCCCAGTGAAATCTGCAGCCCGGCCCAGGCCAGCGCCAGATCACGGCGGGCGGAGATCAGGTTCAGCTCATTGTCGCGCAGGGCTTCTTCGGTGTTGAGCAGATCGAACAGGGTGATTTCGCTGGCTGTGAAAGTCTCGCGCGCCAGATCGGCAACTTTGGTGCCCAGATTGACCGCCCTGACCTGCGCAGCGGTGCGCTGGCGGGCTGCGCGCAATGCGCTTTGCTGGGACTGGACCTCTTCCACGGCGCTGCGCACGGCAGAGCGGTAATCGTATTCCGTCGCCTTGGCCTCGGCGATGGCCCGTTTGTGGAAGGCACGCAGCACAGGGCGGTTGAACAGCGGGAAATTCAGGGTCGGACCGATGGAGTAGAGATCGGGCACATTGTGCACCGCCTGCACCGAGCCGGTGATTTCCAGCGAGGGGTAGAGTTCCGCCTCGGTCACGCCGATATCTGCTGTGGCACTGCGCAGCTGGGCCTCGGCCAGCAGGATGTCGGGGCGGTTGCGCAGCAGGGTGGCGGGCACGCCCAGTTCCGGCTTGGTGGCCGGGTAGGGCTGGCTGTAGCTGCCCTTCATCATCGCAAAAACCTCGGACGCGTCGCGGTCCAGCAGGGTGGCCAGGGCAAACACCGAGGCTTCGTAGCTGGCAATAAAGCCGGGCAGGTCCGCCTTGGCACTGGCGACCTGCAATTTGGTGCGTTCCACATCCAGCGCCAGCACGGCGCGGGCTTCCTGCAGTTCAACCACAGTTCCCAGGATTTGCTCGCGCAACCGGATCGTCCTGCGGGTGACAGCTGCGCCGCGCTGGAAAAAGCGGGCCTGAATGTAGGTGCGGGTGATCGCATCGGTGATCGCCAGCCGGGTGATGGCCATCTGATAGAATTGCGCGTCCCGGTCGGCAACGGCGCGTTCAGAGCGCCGCTCAAACTCGCCGAACAGGTCAAAAACGTAGGTTGCGCCAACTTCGGCGACATCCTGGCTGGAGGAATTGTTCTGGGATTCGCGGCGCGAAAAGATCGAACTGCCTTCCAGATTGCCGCTGACCTGCTGCGGCCGGCCGCTGCCGCGGCGCAGGGCCTCGGCGGCTTTCAGGCGTTCGCGGGCCGCCTTGAGGCTGAGGTTCTGGGCCAGGCCCGCATCAACCAGCCGGTTCAGCGTGGCATCATTCAGCCCGTGCCACCAGGTTTCGGCCGCGCCTTGAGCGGTCGCATAACTGCGGGATTGGTAATAGGCCGCCGGCACCGCAAAGTCCGGGCGCTGGTAGTCCACGCCAACAACGGTGCAGCTGCACAGGATGGTCCCGGCCAGCAGCACACAACGGGCTGTCCACTTGGATCTGCTCATGACTTGCCTCTAGACGCCCGGTCTTTTTGGTGCGGGCTTTCGAAAATCCTAAACCGGGCCGCGCGGGCCGCGAACAGATTCCTGCCGCAATTGACGTCTTTGTCGGGCACTGATGCGCGCAGCCCACAGCCCATCGGCTGCGCAAATCGATGCCGTCTTGCCGTTTTTGCTGCGTCAGCGCGGCGGCATGCCGGGCATTCTCCGATGTCAGCACGCGCAGCCCGGGAGGGCTGGAAGAGTTTACAGCAGGGCTATCCCTGCGCTTGACGGCGGCAGGCCCCCCGTCCACTGTTTTCTGAAACGGCTGGGCTGCTCCCGGTGCCGGTACATCGGCCCCGCCTGCTTGAACTTCTGAACCGAAATCACCACGCAAATGTGAGCATGCAAAAGTGAGACTGACCTGATGGACCTGCAAAAATTCTATATCGGCGGCGCCTGGGTGACACCGCATTCCAGCCGCGAATTCCCGGTTCTGAACCCGGCGACGGAAGAACAGACCGGCACCATTATCCTGGGCGATGAGATGGATGTGAACACTGCGGTGGCCGCGGCCAAAGCGGCGTTTGAGAGCTTTTCCCGCACCTCCCGCGATGAGCGGATTGCGCTCTTGGAGCGGTTGCTGGAGATCAGCAACGCGCGCCGCGAAGAGATGGCGCAGGCATTGAGCGCGGAAATGGGTGCCCCGATTTCCATGTCGCGCGACGCCCAGGCGGATGCAGGCATCGGGCATTTGGAAGGGATACTTGAGGCGCTGAAGACGCAAGCGTTGCGCGAGACCCTGCCCAACGGCGACATTCTGGTGCGCGAGCCGATCGGGGTCTGCGGGCTGATCACGCCGTGGAACTGGCCGATCAACCAGATCGCGCTGAAGGTGCTGCCGGCGCTTGCGACCGGATCCACTTGCGTGTTGAAACCGTCTGAGCACACGCCGATGTCGGCAGCCGTCTATGCGCAGATGATCCATGATGCGGGCTATCCCGCCGGTGTGTTCAACCTGATCCATGGCGACGGGCCGACCGTGGGCGCGGGGCTGTCGCGGCACCCGGATGTGGACATGATGTCCTTTACCGGTTCGACCCGGGCGGGCGTTGCGGTGGCCAAGGATTCGGCTGATACGGTCAAACGGGTGACGCTGGAGCTGGGTGGCAAGTCTCCGAATCTGGTGTTTGCGGATGCCGATCTGCAGGAGAAGGTGACGGCCTCGGTGCTGGAGTGCATGTATAACACCGGCCAGAGCTGCGACGCGCCGACCCGGATGCTGGTGGAGAAGAGCTGCTATGATCAGGTGCTGAAGATTGCCAAGGCAGCAGCTGAAGGGCAGGCGGTGGGCGATCCGGCGCAGGAGGGGGATCACATCGGCCCGATGTTCGACCGCATCCAGTTCGACCGGGTGCAGACGATGATCCAGAAAGGCATCGACGAAGGCGCCACCGTGCTGGCCGGCGGTCTTGGCCGTCCAGAGGGGCTGGACAAAGGCTGGTACGTGCGCCCGACGGTCTTTGCCGATGTGACCAACGAGATGGCGATTGCGCAGCAGGAGATCTTTGGCCCGGTGCTGGTGATCATTCCGTTTGAGGACGAAGACGACGCCATTCGCATCGCCAATGACACGCCTTACGGGCTGGCGGCCTATCTGCAGACCGGCGATCCGGAACGGGCCGAGCGTGTTGCTGCCCGCCTGCGCGCCGGTGCGGTGCATATCAATGGCGGCGGCTTCAACTATGGCTCGCCCTTTGGCGGTTACAAGCAGTCGGGCAATGGCCGCGAAGGCGGGATGCTGGGGCTGGAGGACTATCAGGAAGTCAAAACCCTGCACTTCGGTTAAGTCTTTTCCCCTTCCGGCGGGATCTGCTGCCGGGAGGGGAAGGCCGCTGCCCGTGGGTTTTGCGGCGCAATCAGACAAGTTTCATGTCGCAATCCGCCAAGCTGTCCGAGGGGCCGCACCGCAGGATACGAGCATGAAACACACATTCATTCCCAAACGCATGGACCGCCGCGCAACGGGTTGCGACCTGGTCGCTGTCTGAGGCCGCCGCCCTTTGACGGGCTCTTAGGCGGATCCTCAACGACAGACTTTGGAATGATAGATGACAGCCTCAAACACGCTGCGCCTTGCCATTGATATAGGCGGCACATTTACCGACACTGTTCTGGTGGCGGGCGAAGACACGATTCTGGCCTCAACCAAGACCCTGACCACCCATCAGAACCCGGCAGACGGCGCCATGGAAGGTGCCGCGCGGGTGATGGCGCAATCGGGGCGTTCCTTGGGCGAGGTGACGGGATTTATCCACGGCACCACGCTGGCCACCAACGCACTGATCGAGCGGCGTGGGGCGACGGTGGCAACTGTGACAACCGAGGGCTTCCGGGACATTCTGGAAATCGCCTATGAGCGGCGCTATTCGCAGTATGACATCAACCTGGAAAAGCCCGACCTGCTGGTGCCGCGCGAACGCTCGCTGACCATCCGCGAACGGATGTCGGCAGAGGGCGAGGTGCTGATCGGCATGGAGGACAGCGCGGTTGAGGCGCTGATCGCCGGGCTGGACGCCTGCGGCGCTGATGCGGTGGCGGTCTGCCTCATGCATTCTTACGCCAACCCGGATCATGAACGCTGGCTGCGGGACATTCTGGCGGAGCGGCGGCCCGGGCTGACGGTCTCGATCTCGTCTGAGGTCAGCCCGGAGGCGCGCGAGTTCGACCGGCTCTGCACCACCGTGGCCAATGCCTATATCCAGCCGCTGATGCAGACCTATCTGGCGCGGTTTGCCGAACGGTTTGCGGCGGAGGGCGTCATCTGCCCGATCCTGATGATGACCGCCGGCGGCGGCATGTGCACCATCCAGACCGCGGCGCGTTTCCCGATCCGGCTGGTGGAGAGCGGCCCCGCGGGCGGCGCCATCCTGGCCGCGCGGATCGCGGCACAGGCGGGGCTGGAAGAGGTGCTGTCCTTTGACGTTGGCGGCACCACCGCCAAGCTGTGTCTGATTGACAACGCCCGCCCGCAGACCTCGCGCCAGTTCGAAATCGCCCGCGCGGCGCGATTTATCAAGGGCTCGGGCATGCCGGTGCGTATCCCGGTGATCGAGATGATCGAGATTGGCGCCGGCGGCGGCTCCATCGCCGGGGTGGACCGGCTGGGGCGCCTGACCGTGGGTCCGAAATCCGCAGGTTCCGAGCCTGGCCCGGTGGCCTTCGGGCGCGGCGGCATTGAGCCGACGGTGACCGACAGCGACATCACCTTGGGCTATATCGTGCCGGATACCTTTGCCGAGGGGCATATCAAGATTGATCCGGAGGCGTCCAAGGAAGCTCTGGCCCGGGTGATCGGCAGCCAGCTGGATCTGGACGGGGCCGGCGCGGCGGACGGGGTCAGCCGCATCGTGGACGAAAGCATGGCCAGCGCCGGCCGGATGCATGCGGTGGAATCAGGCAAGGATCTGGGTCCGCGCACGATGATTGCCTTTGGCGGCAACGGCCCGCTGCATGCGACACGGGTGGCGCGCTCGGCTGGCGTTTCGCGGATTGTGATCCCGCCGAACCCGGGCGTGGGCTCGGCCGTCGGCTTCCTGTTTGCGCCGGTCTCCTTTGAAATTGTGCGCTCGCGCTATTCGCTGCTGGAGACGATGGACATGGGGCAAATCAACAGCCTGTTCGCCCAGATGATCGACGAGGCGAAATCGGTGGTGGCGCAGGGCGCGGGCGATGCCGCAACAGAGGTCCAGCGCACCGCCTTCATGCGCTATAACGGGCAGGGGCATGAGATTGAGATCACTCTGCCGGATCGCGATCTGACGGCAGAGGATCTGGAGCCTCTGACACGGGCCTTTGAAACCGAGTATGCCAAGCAGTTCTCGCGCCCGGTGCCGGGCATGAAGATCGAGATCCTGAACTGGGCGGTGCGGGTGGCAACCCCGGATGCAGAAGCCGCATCAGTGCCGGAGACGCCGGAGCTGAAGACCATTGCCCCCGCTGCACATCGTCCGATCACTTGCGACGTGGACGGAACCGCCAAACAGGCGGGGTTTGTGCCGCGGGACAGCTTGCAGCCCGGCGACCGGGTTTGCGGCCCGGCGCTGATCACCGAGCCGCAAACCACCACGCTGGTCTCGGCGGACTTCTCTGCCCATGTGGATGCAATTGGTAACCTCGTGCTGATCCAGGATCAGAAACACAATCAGAAAGGAGACGCGTGATGGCTGCCGATCTTTCCCCCGCCCGCCTGCAAGTCATGTGGAACCGTCTGCTTGCGGTCGTGGAAGAACAGGGCCAGACCCTGATCCGCGCGGCGTTTTCGCCGATTGTGCGCGAATGCGGTGACATCTCGGCCGGCATCTTCGACGTTCAGGGCCGGATGCTGGCCCAGGCCGTGACCGGCACCCCGGGCCATATCAACACCATGGCCGAAGCGGTCCTGCACCTGCGCGAGCGTTTCCCGGTCGCAACGATGAAGCCCGGCGATATCTACATGACCAACGATCCCTGGCTGGCCTCGGGGCACCTGAACGACTTCCTGCTGATGATGCCCGCGTTCAAGGACGGCAAGGTGGTGGGCTTTACCTCCTGCACTTCGCATCTGGTGGACCTGGGTGGCCTTGGCATGGGGCCGGAGGGGTCCGATATCTATGACGAGGGCCTGCTGATCCCGCCCTGCAAGCTGGTCGAGGACGGCGAGCCGAACGCGCTCTTGATGGATATCATCCGCGCCAACAGCCGCGAGCCGGTTGCCAATGAGGGCGACATCTACGCGCTGATCGCCTGCTGCGAGGCGGGTGTGACGCGGCTGGTGAACATGATGGAGGAGTTCCGCATCCGTGATCTGGATGCGCTTGGGTCCTACATCATCGACACCTCCCGCCGCGGCACGCTGGAGGCGATCGCTGAGGTGCCGGAAGGCGTCTACAAGAACGTTCTGAAAATGGACGGCTACGAGAACGAGCTGGAGCTGCACGCGACGCTGACCGTTTCCAAGACCGGCATGCATGTGGATTTCACCGGCACCTCCGGCTGCAGCAGCAAGGGCATCAACGTGCCGCTGAACTATGCCACCGCTTACACGGTGTTTGCGCTGCGCTGCATTGTGGGTCCGGATATTCCCAACAATGCCGGTAGTTTGGAGCTGTTCACCGTGGATGGCCCCAAGGGCTGCATCCTGAACGCGCAGCGTCCGGTGCCGGTGGCGATGCGGCACACGCTGGGGCAAGTGACGCCGGATCTGGTGCTGGGCTGCCTGCATCAGGCGCTGCCCGATCAGGTGCCGGCCGAAGGCGCCAGCTGCATGTTCGACCTGCCGATGCGCCACGCGCCGGAAGTGGCCCGTGACGGCGGCCGCGAGTTCGCCATCGAACCGGTTCACAACGGCGGCACCGGCGCGCGGCCGCATGCGGACGGGCTGTCGGCGACGGCCTATCCCTCGGGTGTCTACGGCAGCCAGGTAGAGATCACCGAGGCAGTGGCACCGGTCATCATGTGGCGGCGCGAGCTGCGGCCCGACTCCGGCGGTGTGGGTAAATACCGCGGCGGGCTGGGCCAGCGGATCGAGATGACGGCGTCCAATGACGCGCCCTTCATCGTGTTCCTGTCGGTGGAGCGGCTGAAGTTCCCGGCATTGGGCCGAATGGGCGGTTTGCCCGGCGCTCCGGGGCGCATCCGTTTCCGCAACGGGGAACAGGACATCCCCGGCAAGGGCGAGCTGCGGGTGGAGGCAGGCGACTACCTGATCTTTGAAACCCCTGGCGGCGGCGGCTTTGGCGACCCGGCGGAACGCGAGCCGGAGGCGCTGGCGCTGGACCTGAAACGCGGCTTGGTGAGTGAGGAAGGCGCAAGCGCCTATGGAGGTGCCAAATGATCCGCGCGGTTCCTCATGTAGCTGCCATGGCGCCATATGCGCTGGCGGATCTTGGCGGCGCGGGGACCATTTCCCTTGCCCAGAACGAAAGCGCCTTTGCCGCCAGCCCCGCAGCGATTGCGGCGGGCAAGGCGGTGCTGGATCAGATGCCGCTCTACCCGGACCCGGAGTGGCCGGAACTGCGCGCGGCAGTGGCAGAGGTGCACGGGCTGGACCCGGCCAGGGTCCTGTGCGGCGCCGGCTCGATGGAGCTGATCGGTTGCCTGATCCGCGCCTTTGCCGGGCCGGGCGATCGGGTGCTGGGCACGGACTATGGCTATGCCTTTGTGTCTTCGGCCTCGGCGCAGGTGCAGGCGGATTACGTCAAGGCGCGGGAGCGGGACCTGACGGTGTCGGTGGATGACATCCTTGCCGCGATGACGCCGCAGACCCGCATCGTCTTTGTTTGCAACCCGGGCAACCCCACCGGCACGCTGATCCCCAACGCCGAGATCCTGCGGCTGCGCGCGGGCCTGCCCGCAAATGTGCTGCTGGTGGTGGACCAGGCTTATGCCGAGTTCGCTGATGCGATGAATGACCCCGCGGAGATTTTCGCCCTGGCGGATCGCGGCGATACGGTAGTGATGCGCACGCTGTCCAAGGCTTATGGCCTGGCAGGTGTGCGGGCCGGTTGGGGCTATTTCCCGCCGGAGATCGCGGGTGAAGTGCGTAAGCTTCTGAACCCCAACAATATCTCCATCCCGTCACAGGCGATGGCGGCGGCAGCAATGCAGGACCAGGCGCATATGCGCGATGTGGTGGCCAAAACCGCTATCATCCGCGACGGCTTTGCCGAAGGCTGCCGCGCGCTGGGGCTTGAGGTGCCGCAGAGCTGCACCAACTTCGCGCTGATGCGCTTTGCCTCACCCGAACAGGCACAGGCGGCGGATGCGGCGCTGCGCGAACAGAAGCTGCTGATGCGCGGCATGGGCGGTTATGGCTTGCATGACTGTTTGCGCGCCACCATCTGCAGCCAACAGATCATGGACCGCGCGCTGGCGGTGCTGAAAGGAGTGCTCACATGACCTTTGAGTCCCGCACCCGCGCGAAAATCGGCGTGCTGGTGCCATTTACCAACACCAATCTGGAACCGGACATGATGCTGATGCGCTGCCCCGGTACCACAGTGCACTTTCAGCGCATGGGCGGCTATGACGTGGACGAGATCCCCGGCTCCAATCAGATGGCCGGGCTGGGCGCCTCTGACATCAGCCATGATCTCAGGATGATCTCGGGCGTGCGTCCCGATGTGGTGCTTTACGGCTGCACCTCGGCAACGCTGACCCATGGGCCGGGATTTGATGAAAAACTGGCGCAGGAGATCAGGGCAGGCTCTGGCGCGCTGTCCTTTACCGCTGCCGGGGCGCTGGTTGACGCGATCAAGGCCCTCGGCGCAACCAAAGTGGGCTTCTCCTCTCCCTACCTGGGCGAGATCAACACGCAAGCAATGGACTTCCTGGCGCAGAACCGGATTGCCACGGTGAAATGCGCCGATGTGGGCCGCGAACTTGGCAATTACGGCCAGGGCGAGCTGACACCGGAGGAGGTCTTTGACCTGGCCTGCCAGGCCGATCACCCGGAGGCCCAGGCCATTGTGCTCAGCTGCACGGACATGCGTTCGGTTGAGGCTGTGGGCCGGATCGAAGCGGCGCTTGGCAAGCCAGTGGTCACCTCCAATCAGGCGATGATGTTTGCGGTGATGCGGGCGCTCGGGCTGCCCCGCCAAGGCAATGTGCCGGGCCGGTTGTTCGAATTGCTGTAAAACGAAAACCAGGGTGCCTGCCGGTCCCTGGCTCTTTCATCTTTCCCAAAATACTCCGGGGAGCGCGAGGGGCCGGCCCCTCGCACGCGCCCCCTCAAGGCTCGCCCATTCCGATCTCTTCTTTCCGCCTGGCCGCATAGGCCTCCAGCTCTTCCTTGATGGCCGGATCCATCGCCGGTTCCTCATAATCCCGCAGTGCCTGCTGCCAGATGCCGGTCGCCCGCTGCAGCGCATCCTTGGCGCCCGCCGCTTCCCAGTTCTCGTAATTCTGCCAATCCGACAGTATCGGGGTGTAGAACGCGGTTTCATAGCGCGCCATCGTGTGTTCGGCGCCAAAGAAATGGCCGCCGGTGGGCACCGACTGGATGGCGTCAAAGCCCAGCTCATCCGTGTCGAACTTCATCGGCTTCAGGAATTCGATCATGTTCTGGATGATCTCCACGTCCATAATGAATTTCTCATAAGACGCAGTCAGCCCGCCCTCCAGCCAGCCGGCTGCATGGTAGACAATATTGGCACCGCCAAGCACCGCGCCCCAGCTGGCCATCATGGTCTCATAGGCCGCCTGCAGGTCCACCGCGTTGGAGGCATTGGCGTTCGACGTCCGGTAAGGGATGCCATAGCGCCGTGCCAGCTGGCCGCCGGCGATATTGGCTTTGGCGTTTTCCGGCGTGCCGAATGCAGGTGCGCCGGAGCGCATGTCCACATTGGAGGTGAAGGAGCCGTACATCACCGGCGTGCCGGGATTGACCAGCTGGGTCAGCACCACCCCGAACAGCGCTTCGGCATTCTGCTGGGCCAGGGCGGCGGGCAAAGTCACCGGGGTCATCGCGCCCATCAATGTGAAGGGCGTCACCGTCACCGGCTGGCCGTACTCTGCCATGGCAATCAGCCCGTCGCCCATCGCATCGTCAAACAGCCGCGGCGAGTTGACCGAGATAATGGTGATGACGCCCGGATCATCCTTCATCTCTTCGGGCGTCTGGCCGCGGGTGATTGCCATCATGTTGATCCCGTCCAGCGCCCGGCCGCGGCCGATGGCGGAGCAGTGGAAGGACAGATCGGAATAGGTCAGGTTGGCCTGATAGGTGTCCAGATGCCGGTTGTTCGCGGGCAGTTCCAGCGGCGCGGTCACCTGGTTGCCGATCAGGTGGATGGCGTTGAAGTGATGCGCCAGCTTGATGAAGTTCTGGTAGTCGGTCAGATTGCCCTGCCGCCGCCCATTGATGCAGTCGTGCACGTTGGGCGGGCCGGCCACCAGACCGAAGGTCACGTTGTTGCCGCCCAGGGTGATTTGCTTGGCGCGGTTGCGCGCGGTCAGGGTGAACTCACCCGGAACCGTTTTCAGCGCCTCTTTGACGATGCTTTCATCCATCCGGATGGTCTGCGTGTCCCGGTCCACGATGGCGCCGGCACCCTCGAACAGATCCATGACATTGCCGCCCATCACCCGGATCCCGGCCTCTGACAGGATCCGCATCGACGTGGCGTGCAGCTGGTCCATCTGGTCCGGGTTCAGCAGTTCATACGCCGGGTAGGTGTTTTTCACCTGGGTCCAGGGCAGCTGATCGATGCTGCCGCCGGATCGGCTGGATTTGCCGCGGCGTCCGCCGCCGCGTCTTTCACGTGCCATGTCTTTCATCTTTCTGGTCAGTTTGCAGACTTAGGTTTCCGGCGCGCCGTAGATCAGGCGGCCCAGATCGGAGAATTTGCTGTCTTCGCGGGTGAACCCCAGCACCGCGTCGCGGATGCGGCCGGCACGGGTCTCGCCCAGAACGGGCGCGGCGAATTCCATGAATTTCCGCACCACGTCTTCCTGCGAGAAAGGCGCCTCGGGGCCGCCGCGGGCGTGGACATCGCCAGACTCGATCACCCGGCCGTCGGTCAAGGTGACCACCACATCGGCCACCCGGCAGGCGGGGAAGCGCACCGAATGGCGCGCCGCCTCGGCAACCGAGATCCGCTCGTGGATCGAAGCCACCAGCGGGTCCGAGAGACCTTCGCCGGAGATATGCTCCACCCCGATGCGGCCATAAGCGGCCTGCACCGCCACCGCGAAGCCCAGCGAATACTGCGCCTGGCTGGTGGTCGCAGGGAGGCCGGGGTAGAGACAGGCGCTTTCGTGGAAGGTGTTGATGTGGATCCTGGCGAGCTGCTCGTGGGTCAGACCGTGTTCCAGCATCACCTGGCGCAGCGCGTCGATCGGCGCATGGGCCCAGCGGCA
Organism: Leisingera sp. F5; assembly: GCF_001593695.1. Classification (NCBI taxonomy): domain Bacteria; kingdom Pseudomonadati; phylum Pseudomonadota; class Alphaproteobacteria; order Rhodobacterales; family Roseobacteraceae; genus Leisingera; species Leisingera sp. F5. The sequence goes on from NZ_LUKH01000019.1 coordinate 79,897, forward strand.
GATCGGGTAGGGCTTCACGTACTGATGCTCCATCTGCCAGAAGCTGCCGAGATCCTCCCAGTGTTCCGCCACCCGGTCCTCCTCAAGGGTGATCGCGGGCGCGCCGGTGAAACCTTTCTCCGCCAGCACCGCCGCCGACATCCCCGCCATTGCGCCCCAGCCGGAGCCGTCATGCAGCATCGAGGGGTTGGCGATCTCGCGCATCATCTGGCTGCGGGGGCCGTGGAACTCGGCGATTCCCAGCGCCTCGCGCAGCTGCGCCCGGCTGAGGCCGCGCATCCGGGCGGCCATCGCCGCCACCCCCAACGCGTTCCAAGCGCCGGAGGTGTGGTAATCGCTGACGGTGGCGTGCAGCGACAGGGCCGCGCGGCCCGCCAGCTCATAACCCAGCGTGGTGATTGCCAGTGCTTCGGGGCCGGAGAAATCCGGCACGGTTTCCGCAAGCGCGGCAATCGCCGGGATCACCACCACGCCGATATGGCCCTTGGTCGGGTAATAGCCGTCGTGGCCGTCCAGATTGTCGGTGGCGGTGGCCGAGGCATAGGCGGCGCCTGCGACACTCACCTTGCGGCCGTCGAACATCATCCGGGCGCCCAGGCCCTCCTCGCCGCAGCCGTATAGCGCCACCGCGGTTTCGCGGGCGATGCGGCCGGCCTCCATCGGGGTGGCGCCAATGGTGATTCCAAGGGTGTCGAGGAACATCAGCGCCGCCGCCTCGCGGGTGGTTTCCGGCAGGTCGCCGGGGGCGAGGTCAAAGGTGAAATCGGCAGCGCGGTCGAAGGTGGCGGTCATGGCGGCTCTCTCGCTGAGGCGGTTCGGGGGCAATCGTCACGCGTCAGGGTAGGGGGAGAGGGCGAAAGTGACACACAAATTAAAGGGGGTCATAGGTGCGGTATATTTCGTGAAAGCTGTGATAGACGTCGTTTTCTGAACATTCCGGGGCGCTAACTCTAAGGAATTGCGGCCCATTCCAAAGCATGGGAACATGGCCCCCGAAACCGCTGCCGGACCCATGATGAAGAATCTCCCCCACCTGACATTTTTGCGCTCGTTTGAAGCCGCCGCGCGGTATCTGAGCTTTACCTCGGCGGCGGATGAGCTGAATTGCACCCAGTCCGCAGTCTCCAATCACGTGCGCAGCCTGGAGGAATTCATCGGCCGGCCGCTGTTCGTGCGCCACCCGCGGTCGCTGTCGCTGACCGATGTGGGCGAGGCTTATCTGCCCTCGGTCCGCCACGCGCTGCAGGAGATTGACAGCGCAACCCAGCTGTTGATCTCGCAAAGCCACAAGCGGGAGGTGGTGATTTCCTGCCCGGTCAGCCTGGCGGAGAAATGGCTGATCGATGTGATCGAGGATTTCACCAAGGTGCATCCCGATATCGACCTGACCATTCACAGCACCATCTGGGTGGATGTGGAGACCAACGTCTCGGATATTTCGATCACCATCAACCATGTGGATGACGTGATGGGGCCGGCGGTGAAACTGTGGGACGAAAAGCTGGCGCTGGTCTGTTCGCAGGACTACCGGGTTGGCGGCGAGGCTTTGACCCGGCCCGGACAGCTGGCCGATGCCAAGCTGATTCACATTCTGGGCCGCCCGATTTATTGGGAGAAAATCGCTAAACATTACGGCCTTACGGGAGTTGAGCATAAGGGCGGCCTGCAGACCAACTCTTCCAATATGGGGCTGGAGTTCGCTGTCAACGCGCTTGGCTGCGTGGTTCTGCCGAAATCCCTGGTGCGCTCGCATGTGGAGGCCGGGCGGCTGGTGGAGCCCTTCGCCTTTGATCTCGACTGCCCCTGGACCTATTTCGCCACCTTCAAGGACAAGACGGCGACGCCTTCGGTCAAGCATTTCAAGACCTGGCTGCTGAAGGCCGCGGCGGGGATGGAGCTGTAGCTTTAACGCTGCCTGCAGACGGCATTGAAATTTGGCGGCATTTGCCGTATATACGGGTATATATACGTGAGGCCTGCCAATGATTGAGACCAAGATCAGGAAAGTCGGAAACTCTGCCGTCATCACGCTGACGACGGAGATGCTGACGATGCTGGATGCCAAGGAAGGCGATACGCTGTTCGTGGTGCGCGGCGATGATGGCAGCCTGCGGGTGATGGCGCATGATCCCTCGGTGGCCGAGGCACTGGCCGCGGCTGAAATCGTGATGGATGAGAATCGAGACCTGCTGCAGGCGCTTGCGTGAGCACTTATAAATGGGTGCCGCTGGCCGCCGTCATAGTTTTTCATGACCGGCAGATCGCCCGCCACGGCGGCGCGGCAGGCATGCGCGACAAGGCGCTTTTGGAGATGGGCTGTGCCCGCGCGATGAACCTTGCGGCCTATTCGGACGCGGGTGTGGCCGAGGTAGCCGCGGCTTATGCGTTTGGGATTGCCAAGGCGCATGCCTTTGTCGATGGCAACAAGCGCACGGCCTTTGTCACCGCTGTGACCTTTCTGCGCCTCAATGGCTACCAGTTCCGCCCGGATCCGGTGGAGGGCGTTCGGATGATGGAAGACCTCGCCACCGGGGATGTGGACGAGACAAGTTTTGCAAATTGGCTGACGGCAGGGATGCAGCCGCTCTGAAGGCTGGCATGTCCCGCCAGATGAAAAGCCGCCCCGGAGGGCGGCTTTTGCTGTTTTGGATCAGGCCCGCAGGCGTGCACCCGAGGGGTCAAAGGCGGCTGCTTCCAGGATCCGCGCCTTGTGCGGTTTGCCCAGGATATAGACCTCAACCTCATCACCCGGCTGGGCAACCTTGGGGTCGGCATATCCCAGCGCCAGAGATTTGCCGACAGAATAGCCGTAGGCGCCCGAGGTGACCCGGCCCACTGGCTTGCCATCCGGGGTGAAGATCGGCTCGCCGCCTGAAGCATCAGCATCGTTCACCGCGTCGATCTCAAACCCAACCAGCATTTCGCGCGGGGCGTTGTCCTTGACCTTGAGGTAGGCTTCCTTGTTGAGGAAGTCCTTGTCCAGCTTGACGAGACCGGCGAGGCTAACCTCTTGCGGCCAGTATTCCTGGCTGTACTCGCGGCCCCAGGAGCCGTAGCCCTTCTCGATCCGCAGGGAGCCAAGCGCCCGGCCGCCAACCGGGCCGCCGTCGAACTCAGCTGCTGCGGCGAGCAGGGCGGAGTACAGTTTAACCTGATCTTCCTCGGCGCAGTGCAGTTCCCAGCCCAGATCGCCGGTGAAGGACACGCGGATGGCCAGGCATTCCACACCTGCCACGTCGATGGTGCGTGAGCGCATGAAGCGGAAGTTTTCGTTCGACAGGTCCGCATTGGTCATCCGCTGCAGCATGTCGCGTGACTTCGGACCGGCCACGTTGAACCCTGCAATGCGGTTGGTGGCGACCTCAAAGGTGGTGCCTTCCGGCAGCTCGACCATGTTGAAAAAGCGCTGGTGATAGCGTTCCGCCATACCGGAGCCGACCATCATGTACTCATCATCCGCCACCTTGGTGATGGTGAAGTCGCCGGCCACGCCGCCGCGCACCGAAATCAGCGGGGTCAGGCAGGAACGGCCCACCTCGGTTGGGACCTTGTTGGCAACCAGCTTGTCCAGCCAGTCAAATGCACCCGGGCCTTTGATCACGTAGTTGGCGAAGTTCGAGATATCGATCACGCCGACGTTCTCGCGCAGCATGTTCACCTCGCGGCCCACCGGCTCCCACCAGTTCTGGCGGGTGAAGCTGTTGGTGTCCTGCGTGCCGGGCGTGCCAGAGAACCACAGGGGATGCTCCCAGCCGCAGTTCAGGCCAAAGACGCAGCCCATTTCCTTTTGCAGCTCATACGCCGGGCGCACCCGGGCCGGGCGGCCGGCGCTGCGTTCCTCGTTCGGGAAGTGGATCGCGAAACGGTGGGCGTACTGATCCTCGACGCGGGCCTTGGTGAATTTCTTGTCGGCCCAGTCGCCAAAACGGGCCAGATCCCAGGCAAACATGTCGTATTGCGGCTCGCCCTCGATCATCCATTGCGCTGCCAGCAGGCCGAGGCCGCCGGACTGCGAGAAGCCGGGGATGATACCGGTGCAGCAGAAGTAGTTTTTCAGCTCGGGCACCGGGCCCCAGATCGCGTTTGAATCCGGTGACCAGATCATCGGGCCGTTGATGACGCGCTTCACACCTGCGGTTTCGGCGCAAGGCACGCGCTCGGTGGCGCGGATCACGTTTTCCATGATCCGGTCCAGGTCATCCGGGAACAGCTCATGGGCAAAATCCAGCGGCGTGCCGTTTTCGGCCCAGAACCGCATGTCCTTTTCATAGGCGCCGATCAGGAAGCCGTTGCCTTCCTGGCGGAAGTAATACTCGCCGTCGCGGTCGGCGATCGAGGGCAGGCGGCGGCCCATGTTGGCGACCTCGTCAATGCTCTCGGTCACGAAATACTGGTGCTCAGTCGGCTGCAAAGGCAGGGTGAGGCCCGCCATGGCGGCAACTTCGCGGCCCCAGAGGCCGCCTGCGTTCACCACCCATTGGGTGTGGATGTCGCCCTTTTCGGTCTTCACGATCCAGCTGCCGTCGGGCTGCTGTTCGGTGCCGGTCACCGGGCAGAACCGTTCGATCTGCGCACCCATGGCGCGTGCGCCGGCGGCATAGGCCATGGTCACGCCCGAGGGGTCCACATTGCCGCCATCGGGTTCGAACATGATGCAGCGGATGTCGTCGAACTGCGCCAGCGGATGCAGCTCCTTGGCCTGTTCGCGGCTGACCTCGTGGAAATTCAGGCCATAGTATTTCGCCTTTGCTTCCTGCAGGCGCAGCTGGTGCTCGCGCTCTTCGGTCTTGGCAAGGTACAAGGACCCCGGCTGGAACACGCCGCAGCCCTGGCCGGTTTCCTTCTCCAGCTCCTTGTAGAGATTCATCGTGTAATGCTGGACGCGGGTCACGTTGTTGTTGTCGTGCAGCCCGTGGATGTTGGCCGCTGCGTGCCAGGTGGAGCCCGCGGTCAGCTCGTCGCGCTCCAGCAGGACAACGTCGGTCCAGCCGAGCTTGGCCAGGTGGTAGAGGATCGAACAGCCGACCAGACCGCCACCGATAACAACTGCCTGTGCATGGGTTTTCATGCGTCATGTTCCCTTGCCTGCGTGTGGGATGCGGCGCGCCCTGCAGGCCCGGGAGTGCCGCTGTATACTTCCCGGCGACCCTAGCTGCGGGGGCAAGGGATGACCCGTGAAGAATTCAAACCCAAAGGCCATGGATTCGATGGGTCATCTCATGTACGGAAGGTGTGCCGTCTAAGGGTTCTTTCCTTTGATGTCGGACTCAAGAAATAATTGCCATTGAGTGGGGTTTTTTGCCATTCTGACACGAGGTAAATTGCCACCGGCCGAAATTCGGCCGGTGGTTTTGTTTTAAAACAACGGCTTAGGTGATGTCTGCCTTTCGCCTGTTGCGGGGGCACGTTTTCCCCTTGGGGAACCGGAACCTCATGGCCTTTGGCTCGCGAAGAACTGTGTTGCCCTTTTTAAGATCTCCCTCTCCTCCTTGAGAATGCGGTTCTCGCGTCGAAGCCGTTCATTCTCGCGGGCAAGGTCCAAGTCTTTGTCCGGCACCACTTCCGTATCGCGGTGCGTCGTGATCCACTTGTTCAGCGTCGATACGCCAACGCCCAAATCAGACGCCACCTGTTTGCGTGTCAGTCCGCTGGTTAACGCGATCCGCACTGCATCAGCGCGGAATTCGTCCGTCTGTTTCGTTCCCATAGCTCGTCTCCTTGGCTGCAATAAATGCTATCAAAGGAGCGGCATCAAACCGCGAGAGGTCCAATGGAGCTTTGGGATTCGCGCGTAGCCATGTTGGATGCGATTTACTACAGTCCTTAACGATAGTTTCGGGAGCACTCGAAATAGGGGTGTCCGATCACTAATACCAGGCGTTGGATGCCGAGAGGCCTTGTTGCACAAATCGGGTGAGGGTTTCACTGCGTGAATCCAGCATGGTAGCTGGGATGCATGAGCAGTTGGTCCCCTACGAGATACAAGACCACGAACTGGTCGTCTTACAATGAAGCACTGAAGCAACGCGGATCTCTGACCATCTGGTTTGATCCGAGGATGATCTGGACGCCGCCGCCGACTGGCAAGCGCGGTCGCCGGTGCCAATTCAGCGACGCCGCGATCCAAACCTGTCTAACCCTGAAAGTACTGTTCGGGATGCCACTGAGGCAGACGACGGGATTCGTGCAAAGCCTTCTGCGGCTGGTCGGTCTGGACTGGGCCGTGCCGGACTTCAGTACACTGTGTCGCCGCCAGCGGAAGCTGAACGTGGCTACCTGTCACAGTGCCCGTAGAGTAAATCCGTCCGGGGAAAGGGGCCCTGCGGTCAGACCCGGATTTGTGCAACAGCGCCGTGAAGTGGGACAAACTCTTGAACTTCTTCGGTCTTGGCCGATGCGCTGTCGTTCGTATCCTAGGAACAGACCTCCGCGTCGACAGTAGCGAAAACTGTCTTCGAGCCCATTGCGGAAGCACCAAATTTCCGGTGCGAGCGCGCGCAGCATGGCGAGGTGCTGCGGCGCCGCAACGAGTGTACTGCAGGGCAGAAGAAAATACGGCCGTTCATGCGTGCCGCAGCGAAGTCGAAAACGGCAATAACTGGGTCGCGGTTTTTCAACAGAATTTCCCCGTTGCGGAAGCTCGCCTGCCAAGCCGTGGAAGACCGCTCTCATTCCGAACCCTGCCAGTCAGCACGATCAGCCTAGCGACCGGTTGTGCGAGGCGTGCCGCCAGCGTTTGGTCAACAATGAGCCATCGTCGGCGGCGCAGGCATTGTCTTGTGATGGCACTAGTTTAAACCAGCCGTGCCAGTCTCATCAT